>CAZUFH010000031.1:0-9649 GCA_964618885.1 uncultured Pseudomonadales bacterium | reverse complement strand
AGGAGCTCAAAAAAACCTTGGCCAAGCGCAAGCGGGAAGAGCACCAAACCGCCGCCGCCCTCATCCTCCAAGACTACCTCGATTCACTTTAATCGCCATAGTCTATTTTTTAACTTGAGTTTTTGAGTTTTGATATACAATAAGCATATGTTCAAGAATATCATTGCTCCTGTTCAAGCCTGGCTCTTATCTCGAGGTATCTGTGTCGGCTGTGGCACTCCTCTTACCGAAGGCCAAAGCAAGTCTTCTCCTAAGGTCAAAGACACCGACCAAATTACTTGTAAGTGTGGCCGTGTCTTTATCCACAATCCCAAGACCAATACCTACCGCCGGGCCCTTCTGAGTGAAATATAACAAAATGTTTAAGCGCTTATTTATTGCTCTTACTATTCTGTCTGTGTCAGGCTTCGCGTGGTATTTTCAGGCGATCCAGCCGGTCACCCGTCAAGACACTCCCATCGTGGACTTTGAGATCAAACCTGGTACCGGTATCGACAAAATAGCGAACGACCTTAGTTCGGCCCAGCTCATCCGTTCCCGCATTGCTTTCAAGCTTACCGTCATTCGTCTCGGTATCGCGAGTAAGATCCAAGCCGGTTACTTTAAACTTTCTCCCCGCATGGATGCAGGCGAGCTGGCCCAAGCACTTCTCCACGCCTACTCCCGTCAGGTTCGCGTCACCATTCCGGAAGGTTTAAGAAGTGAAGAAATAAACTTCCTTTTTGATAAGGCTTTTAATCAAATCAAAGAAAATAACTACAATCCTCTACAGTTTGCTTCCCTTACCAAGGGGAAAGAAGGTCGTCTTTTCCCGGACACTTACGACTTTGCCCCGGAAGCTTCTGCTTCGGACATCGTCAGACGGATGACCAACCAATTTGATGAGGTCACTGTCAATATTCCGAAAGATAAGCTAAATAGTGTTGTTATCTTAGCTTCTCTGCTCGAGAGAGAAGCTTTTTCAGCCGCCGAAATGCCCTTGGTGGCGGGAGTCATTACCAGGCGTTTAAACCTCGGTATGGCTCTCCAGATAGATGCTACTGTTCAATATGCCGAGGGCTCCATCCGCTGCAAACAGATTGATTGTGATTGGTGGAAAAAGAACCTGACGAGAGATGATATTAGAATTCCCTCTCCCTACAATACCTACCAAAATCCGGGACTCCCCGCCGGCCCAATCTCCAATCCCGGACGAGACGCTCTTCTCGCCGCTGCCAATCCAGCCAAAGGCACAGCCCTCTATTATATTCATGACAGCACTGGCAAAATCCACTTCGCCGACACCCTAGAGCAACACAATCAAAACGTCTGCGTCTACTTGAAAAAAGATTGCAAATAGTTCATTTCCCCGTAGGGGCGAGGCGTGACTCGCTTTATCTAATGGATTCCTGCCTCCGCAGGAATGACAATATTGCTTTAGCCAACAAAAAACCGGCAACCTTTCGGCCACCGGCGTACCTTCAACTATCTTGATCCATCACATCAAAGGCATTAGCATTACGACCAATTATTTCGGCCGCATCTTCAAAAGAATATTCTCCGGTATTTACCACCTCTTTAGCTCTCCGGAAATTCATTAAGACCGAGACAACAAATCGAGCTAGACAGCCGAGAAACAGTACTCCGACAAAGTAGGTTGCTTTAATCGATAACACAAATGACAAAAACGCTGCCATCTCACTGGTAAGTACATAAATGATCGTCAACCCGACCACGCTTATCATCAGTGTCAATAGCAAATTCCAAACATCTATAAGTCCTCTTTTAATTAGATATTTCACAATCACTCCTTTTTTGCCGAGCTTCGGCCAGGTCATTTAGAAAGTTGTCGTCGTAAACCACTGCTTAGAACGCTAAGACTGCAAAAGGGACTAAAAGTAATAGCAATGCCCGCTTCAAAACACTTAACCAAAATATTTTCAAAGTAGCCTCCTTCAAGATTTTGTATATTGTACCAAACATCCGGTTGACAGGTTCCAGATCTACCTTTATACTTATGCCACTGCTCTAAACTTGGCTGGTTCTTTTTCCAGTCAGGTTTTTGTATGTTGTCCATTGTTATTTACCCTGCCTAAAAAACCCAAAATACGGATGATAAAACAAACCAAACGCGAAGATTGGGGCAATATTGCCTCAAAGTTACCCGAGTCCAACTTAGCTCAAACTCAGCTAGACTCATACAAACAATTTCTCGAAGATGGCATCCGTGAATCACTTTTAGAGCTCAATCCGATCCGGGACTTTACCGGTAAGGTCTTCGAATTTGAATTTTTAAGTAACCGTGTTGGTCTGCCTAAGTTTTCTCCCAAGCAAGCTATCGAAAAAGGTGTCACTTTTGAAGCTCCTCTCTGGGCTACCGTCAAACTGACCAATCTTCATACCGCCGCTACCCAACAGCAAGAAATTTTCCTGGGCGACATCCCCATGATGACATCCATCGGTACTTTTATTATCAACGGCGTCGAGCGTGTCGTCGTCAATCAGCTCGTCCGCTCTCCCGGTGCCTACTTCACCCGTGAAATTGATCCCCACTCCGGTCGCGCTATTCACCAAGCCGAGGTTCGTCCTATGCGTGGTTCTTGGCTCGAGTTTATAGTGAGCCGCAACGATCATATTTCCGTCCGCATCGATCGCCACCGCAAAGTTTCCGCCACCACCCTCATTCGAGCTCTTGGTTTTAGTAGCAACGAAGAAATCCTAGCTCTTTTCGCCGACGTCGATACCGACAAAGAACACCGCTACATTTCCACCACCCTTCTCAAAGACTCCAGTACCAATACCGAAGAGGCTCTCCTCGAGTTCTACCAAAAGGTTCGCCCTGGTGAGCCAGCCGTGCTCGAAAATGCCAAAGCCCTTCTTCATCAGATGTTCTTCGACGCCCGCCGCTACAATCTCGGTCTTGTCGGCCGCTACAAGATGAATCGTAAGCTAGGCATCAACACCCCTATCGACAAGCAACACATTACTCTGACGAACGAAGACTTCATTGGCTCCATCAAGTACTTGATTGGTCTTCAAAATGGTTCCGGCAAAACCGACGATATTGACCATCTGGCCAATCGCCGCCTCCGTTGTGTCGGCGAGCTAGTCAATCAGACTTCTTTCAAAGCAGGTCTTCTCAGATTAGAGCGCTCTATCAAGGAAAAGATGTCTCTCGCCAAGCCAGATGAGCTGCCTACTCCCGCCGCTTTTGTCAATCCTCGTCCCATTATTTCAGCTATTACTGAGTTCTTCCGCCGCAATAGACTTTCTTCCATCCTCGATCAGGTCAATCCTCTTTCCGAGATTGACAATCTTCGACGCATCTCCGTCATGGGACCTGGTGGCATTACCCGTGAGCGCGCTAGTTTCTCCATGCGCGATATTCACTCTTCCCAGTACTCCCGTATTTGTCCCGTCCGCTCTCCTGAAGGTCCGAACATTGGTCTCGTTACTTACCTCGCACTCTACTCTCGTATCAATGCTTACGGTTTCCTCGAAGCGCCTTATCTAACGGTCTCAAAGCTTTCCAAGGGTGGCAAAGATATTTTCAAAATCAGTGAGGAACCAGTGTATCTCGCCGCTGATGATGAAGAAGATGCCTACATTACCCACGCAGGTGTTGAGCGGAACGGTGACGTCATTACCCAAAAATGGGTCCCGGTTCGTTATGCCGGAAAGTTTATCGAAGCAGACATCGATAAAGTCCAGTACATCGATGTTATTCCTCGTCAGGTCGTTGGGACTTCAGCTGCCCTAATTCCCTTCATCCAGCAAGACGAAGGTACTCGTGCCCTCATGGGTACTCACCACCTTACCCAGGCTCTTCCTTTAGTCAAGCCTACTGCTCCTATTGTCGGGACTGGCATGGAAGCTATTACCGCCGCCGGTATGGGCTGGGTCGTCGCTTCAGACTTCGAAGGTGAAGTCATTTCTGTAGACGGCAACCACATTAGTCTTAAGCTCTCCCCCAAAGAAGCTGCCACCGCTGCTTCAAAAATTTCCCCTTATGACTATGGTTTTGTTGAGCTTAGTAAAGACATTGTCACTTATAACCTTCGCAAATATCACAACTCTTCTCAAGACACCTGTTATAACCAGCACCCCCTAGTTAGTGTCGGGGACAAAATCAAGAAAGGGGATGTCATCATCAATGGACCTTCCTCCGAAAATGGCGAACTGGCTCTTGGTCAGAACCTCCTCATTGCCTACGCTGCCTTCGAAGGTCTTGGTTACGAAGATGCCATCGTCGTTTCCGATCGTTGTGTCCGGGAAGATCTCTTGTCTTCTGTTCACATTCACGAGCACACTTGTGACGTCATGGATACCAAGCTCGGAGCGGAAGAACTTACTCGAGACATCCCGAATGTCGCCGAAACCGATCTCCGGAACTTAGGCGAAGACGGCACTATCGCTATCGGATCCACAGTAGGTCCAAACGACATCTTAGTTGGCAAGATTGCTCCCAAAGGCGAGACAGAACTCACCGCCGAAGAGCGTCTCCTCCGCGCCATTTTTGGTGAGAAGGCTAGAGAAGTCCGCGACACTTCCCTTCGCATGCCTCATGGTGAGCAGGGAACCATCGTCTCCGTAAGAATCCTGAGCCGTGAAGCCGGAGATGAGCTTGATGCCGGTGTTATCCAGCAAATCAAGATCAAAGTGGCTCAGCTCCGCAAAATCACCGTCGGTGATAAAGTAGCCGGTCGACACGGTAACAAAGGTGTCATCTCCAAGATCGTCTCCGATGCCGACATGCCTCACATGGCTGATGGGCGCCCCATAGACGTCATTATCTCTCCTCTTTCTGTGCTTGCTCGTATGAACCTCGGTCAGCTTCTGGAAGCTCAGCTAGCCTTGGCTGGCGAAAAGCTCGGCAAGAGATACTCCGTCCCTGTTTTTGAAAAAATTTCCGAAGACAAGCTAAATGCCACTTTGGTCGAAGCTGGACTGCCAATAAACGGCAAAGCTCAGCTCTACGATGGTCGTACCGGTGAGCCTTTTGGCCAAGAAACCGCCGTTGGTATGAGTTATATCTTAAAGCTCAACCACATGGTCGAGGACAAGACTCATGCCCGTTCTATCGGACCTTACAGTCTTGTTACCCAGCAACCTCTCGGAGGCAAAGCTCAGATGGGTGGTCAGCGCTTGGGAGAAATGGAAGTTTGGGCTCTTGAAGCTCACAAAGCCGCTTACTCCTTGCAAGAGATGCTTACCCTCAAGTCAGATGATGTCGTTGGTCGTTCTAAGGCCTTCGAAGCTATTGTCAAGGGCGAGCCTATCCCAATGTCCTCTATTCCCGAGTCTTTCAAAGTCTTGGTCAAGGAGCTCAACTCTCTTTGTCTCGCTGTCATTCCTACCGGTCAAGTAGTGGCTCATGTCGAAGAATCCATGCCTGTATCTCCAGCCATCGCCGCCGAAATCGCCGATGCGACGAGCATGTCCGACGAGCTCGCCGCCACCAGTTTTGAAGAAGGTGAAGACACTGGTGCCGAAGATGCCGACCTGGTTGATGAGGAAGCCGCCGAAGCAGGAGACCCTACTCCGGACATAGAAACCAATCAGTAATTAAACAAACCTAAAACCAAAACAAATGAATAATATAGTCGATTTCTCAGGTTTACAGATTAGGCTTGCTAGCCCCGAAGATATCAGAAGTTGGTCCTATGGCTTGGTTACCAAACCGGAAACCATCAACTACCGCACTCAAAAACCCGAAAAGGATGGCCTTTTCTGCGAGCGTATTTTTGGACCTACCAAAGACTGGGAGTGTTACTGTGGCAAGTACAAAAGAGTCCGCTTCAAAGGTATTGTCTGTGATAAGTGTGGTGTGGAAGTTACTCTGAGTCGTGTCCGCCGCGAGCGCATGGCCCACATCGAGCTCTCCGCCCCGGTCGCCCACGTTTGGTTTTTCAAAGGAGCCCCCAGTAAGCTTTCCTTACTTCTCGATATCTCTCCCAAGGCGCTTACTTCTGTCATTTACTTCAGTAAGTACCTCATCATGTCTGTCGATGAGGGTGGCCGGGAAGATGCCTTGAAAAATGTCGAAACCCAGAAAGAAACCAAGTTGGTCGATGTCCGTGCAAATTTCGATAAACAAATTGAAGACGTCAAAAATCAAGGAGAATCAGAAATAAAAGATCTCAAGAAAAAAATTAAAGTCAAGGATGAACTCGAACTCAAATCAGAACATCTAAAAACTGAGTACAAGCAAAAAGTCGCTAACCTTAGAGAACAAATGGTTGTCGAACTGGCTTTTACCGAAGAAATATATAACAAACTTGGTTCCTTGGTCGAAAGAATTCACATGAACTCTCTCGTTTCTGACTCCGAATACGCCAAGTTGGAAGAGTACAATTTGGTCAGTTGGGTCGAAGCTGGCATGGGCTCAGAAGCTCTCCTTGAGGCTCTCAAGAAAATCAACTTGGAAGAATTAGGCGCCAAGCTAAAAGAAGACCTCAACAGTCCTTCGGAAGCCAAAAGACTTCGCGCCACCAAGAGACTTCAAGTGGTCCGTGGTTTGTCTGACTCCAAGATCAAACCCGAATGGATGATCGTCCAAACTCTCCCTGTCATTCCTCCAGATCTTCGTCCCATGGTTCAGCTTTCCGGTGGTCGCTTTGCCGCCTCGGACCTCAACGATTTGTATCGACGTGTTATCAACCGTAATAACCGTTTGAAGCACCTCATCGACCTCGGTGCCCCGGAAATCATTTTGAGAAACGAAAAACGCATGCTTCAAGAAGCTGTTGATTCTCTGATCGACTCTTCCCAAGCCCGTTCTACCAGAAGATCCAGAACCGGTAAGACCCTCAAGTCTCTCTCCGATATGCTTCGAGGTAAGCAAGGACGTTTCCGCCAAAACCTTCTCGGTAAGCGTGTCGACTACTCGGGTCGCTCTGTTATCGTCGTCGGACCGGAGCTTAAGCTCAACCAATGTGGTCTTCCGAAAGACATGGCTCTTGAAATGTTTAAGCCCTTCGTCCTTCACGAGATCATCAAGCAAGACTTAGCCCCCAATGTCAAAGCCGCCAAGGCTCTTATCGAAAAACGCATGCCTGAAGTTTTTGATATCCTCGAAAAAATCACCAAGAAGCATCCAGTCCTTCTAAACCGTGCTCCGACTTTGCACAAGCTTTCTATTCAAGCTTTCTGGCCGGTTCTTGTCGATGGCGCCGCTATCCGCTTGCACCCAGTCGTCTGTACCGGTTTCAACGCTGACTTCGATGGAGATCAAATGGCTGTTCACGTACCACTTACCAAGAAAGCTATTCAAGAAGCCAAGAATCACATGCTTCCCCAGTACAATCTTGTCAAACCCTCAGCCGGAAACCCAGTTTCCATTCCGGACTCCAAGGAAATGGCCATTGGTGTTTATTACCTTACTTCTGTGGACGCCAAAATCCCTCACTACAGCACTCCATTCTCCACTCCTACTGAGGCGATTACGGCCACTCAAAATGGTGCCCTCAATGTCCGCCAGATAATGTCAGTGAGACTCACTCCGGAAACTAGTAATGAACTTACCGAAACCACCGTGGGTCGTATTATCTTCAATAAGATCCTTCCCAAAGAATGGGCTTTTATCAATCACAATCTCCCTCGTAAAGAAATCTCTTCTCTGTTCCATCGCGCCATTCGTGAGCTGGATATCAAGAGAGTCGTGAGATTAATTGATGGTGTCAAAGATATTGGTTTCCATTACTCTACTGTCTCTGGTCTTTCCTTCGCTATCACCGATAACGAGATGTACTCGGGCAAAGCCGCTGTCATTGAAGGCGGAAATCAAAAGGCCAAAGATATCGAGGAGAACTACAACACCGGCTTGATCACCAATGAAGAAAGACGCAAGCTCACCATCCAGATGTGGATGGACACCGCCGATGAACTGGCCGAAAAGACCTGGCAAGAATTCTCCGAAGACAATCCAGTGCGCCTAATTATTGACACCGGCATGGGTCGTATCACGAAGAACACCATCAAACAGCTCTCTGCCATGCGTGGTATCAACGCCGATCCCATGGGTAACCTCGTGGAGCTTCCTACCAAGGGTAACTTCCGCGAAGGTCTTTCCATCTTCGAGTACGTCACTTCTATCCGAGGTTCCAGGAAAGGTCTTACCGATACCGCTCTCCGTACCGCAGATGCTGGTTACCTGACTCGTCGTCTAGTCGACGTCAGTCATGATGCCATTATCCGTGCCGAAGACTGTGGTACCGAAGAGTATCTGACCATCACTACCGAAGGTACTCGAGGTAAAGTTTACGAAAAAACCATCACTTCCCGGTTCTCCGCCAAGAGAATAGTTTCTCCTGAGACTCGAAAAGTCCTAGTTGACGCCGGTGGCATGATTACCGAAGATGTCGCTGCTGCTATCGTCAAAGCCGGCATCAAAGAAGTTGAGATTCGCTCTCCTCTGACCTGTAAGATGCGCTTTGGTCTTTGTGCCAAGTGTTACGGCAATAATTTAGCGAACAACTCCCCGGCCGTCATCGGTGACCCAGTCGGTGTCACCGCCGCCCAGTCCATCGGTGAGCCTGGAACACAGCTTACTATGCGTACCAAGCACTCTGGAGGTATTGCAGGTGTCGACGTGACCCAGGGACTTCCTCGTGTTACCGAGCTTTTTGAAGTCCGTATGCCGAAGCTCGTAGCTCCTATCTCCGAAGTCTCCGGTAAGGTCAAGATTGTCGAAACCGACAATGGAAATCTCATCACCGTTACCCCTCCTGGCAAGAAAGACGATCGTAAAGAGTACCTCATCGCGCTCGCCATGCCACTGAAAGTCGAAGACGGAGACCTCATCGAAGTGGGTACTCAGCTCGCTGCTGGTGGAGCCGATATTCGTGAGCTCTTGAAGATCAAAGGCTTGAGAGCCGCTCAGAACTATCTTATCGCCGAGATCCAATCTATCTACGAGTCTCAGGGTATCACTATCCACGACAAGCACTTTGAAGTGATTACTCGTAAGATGTGTGACTACGTCCGTATTGACTCTGTGGGAGACTCTAGCTTGGTGGCTGGAGACGTGATCAGTCGTGGTAGCTACGAAATGGCGAACGAAGGTGTCATCGCCCAAGGTGGTGAGCCTGCGACGGCTACCAATCTCATTCTCGGTACTATCCGCGCTGCTCTACACACCGACAGTTGGCTCTCTGCCGCCTCCTTCCAGGACACTACCAGTGTTTTGACCGATGCCGCCGTCCAAGGCAAGGTAGATCACTTGGTGGGTCTCAAAGAAAACGTTATTATTGGTCGACTAGTTCCTACGAGCAAGTTACGTGCCAGAATCGAAAATATCTGATAAAATACAGCTCTGAACTATGCCTACAACTAATCAACTAATCAAACGCGGCCGCATCAGTAACGCCCGAAAAGTCAAAACTACGGCCCTTCGTAAGAGTTTTAACTCCGTCAAGCGTCGTATGGTCGCTACTATGAGCCCTCAAAAGGCCGGTGTCTGTCTTCAAGTAAAGACCATGACCCCGAAGAAGCCAAACTCAGCTCTCCGCAAGATCGCTCGTGTGAGACTCAGTAACAAGCAAGAAGTCACTGCCTATATCATGGGTGAAGGTCACAATCTGGCCGAGCACAGTATCGTGCTCATCCGTGGTGGCCGTGTCCGGGATCTTCCTGGTGTTAAGTTTCACATTGTTCGAGGTAAGCTGGACAC
>CAZUFH010000030.1:4509-10116 GCA_964618885.1 uncultured Pseudomonadales bacterium | reverse complement strand
TGCAAAATTACTATCCTCTGGCGGAGAAATTTGACATTACTGCCGTTTCCTCCAAGTTTCCCATATCAGAACAAGTCAGTTTACCCCTGAACAAGCTCTGGTCGCCGACAGATCTGCCCAATTTTCCTTTCAAATACCCAATTCTAAATCGAATTTTTACCGACGCTCACTTCTTATATAACCTAGACCAAGTTATCGAAGGCGCCGACATGGTCCACGTCGCCGAAACCTACTACGGTTACACTCATCAGACCGTGATGGCGAAGAGAAGGGGATTGGTCAAGAAAATTATTAGTACCGTCTGGGAAATCCTTCCGCACAATAATGAAGGCATCAAAGGTCGAAAAGAATTCAAACAGCTCGCCCGGGAAAATATCGATCACTTTATCGCCATCACCGATCTTGCCAAAAAAGCACTCCTCAAAGAAGGTGTCCCGGAAAAGAAAATTTCCGTCATTGGTGTTGGTGTCGATCTCAAGAAGTTCCGACCACGGACTATCATCAAGAAAAAAAGATCCATAAACATTCTCTGTGTCGCCCGCTTGGTTCCGGAAAAGGGGGTTGAGGATCTCATGAAAGCTTTTCTGAAAATTCGAGAAAGAAATACTCACGTCCACCTCACTTTTATCGGAGACGGCCCCCTGAGACATGACCTGTCGGGCTTCAAAAATGTCCATATCAAAAAAGTCCCGTATAGGGAGATACAAAACGAGTATAAAAATGCCGATATCTTTTGTCTTCCCAGTCGCGTTACCAAGACTTGGCAAGAGCAGTATGGTATGTGTCTGGTCGAAGCTATGGCCTGTGGTCTTCCCATCGTCACTACTTTCACCGGGGCTATCCCCGAAGTGTGTGGAGACTCCGTCCTCTATAGCCAGCCCATGGAGCCCATTAGCCTCCAAACAAACCTGGAGAAACTCATTTATAATGTAGAACTGAGACGCAAAATGTCTGTGGAGGCTAGAGCTAGAGCCGTCGAAAAGTTCGATCACCTCCAGGTCGCGAGAAACCTCCAAGTGCTTTACCAAAAAGTATGTCGATAAAAAAAAGTCTAATCAAGAATACCGGATACAACATGCTGGGTTATGTCTATCTTCTTCTTGCCAGTTTTTTCTCGGTTTCCATACTACTCCACAATCTTGGTCGAGACGTCTTTGGAGTCTATATTTTCCTCATCTCTTTCATCCCTTTGTCTGCAGTTTTCGATTTTGGTATTTCAAACGCTGTTGTCAGAAAATTTTCTCTGCCCCAGACTACCCGTGAAGACAAAGTCAAAACGTGGCAGACTTCCTTCGCCATTTTTACCGCTCTCGCCCTCATCCTCCTCGCGTCTGTTTCCGTCCTGCTTTTATATCTCACTCGAACCATGCCCATTTTTTCCCATTTGGATCAAAATACCGTCAACTGGTCAATTCTGATACTTTCGATAATTGTTTTTATCAATCACCTCAATTCTCACTTTCTCACCCTTCCCCAGGCTGAACAAAGATTTGATATTTTTAACTCCAAAACACTATTGGTTGGTACTGCGAACACCATAGTCTCAGCAGTCGCCTCGGGAATCTATCCGAACATCGCAGTAATTTTTGGCATCCAGCTACTCTTCCACGTATTCACCTTAATTTACATGGTTTTTTATGGTCACAAGTTTTTTTCCGGCCGAAGTTTCTTCCCCTATTTTGACCGTAGCACCGGCAAGGAAATCTTCTCCTTTGGTCTCAAAAACTTTGTCGGAACCCTCGCCGGTCAGGTGGAAAATCAGTTCAGTAACTTCCTTCTTGGTGCTATGGTCTCGGCCGGTGCTATTACCGCCTTTAGTATTCCCCAAAGCATCGTCGCCAAGGGGGCGGGCGTTGTCTCTCAGTTTGCTCAGGTCTTCTTTCCCCTTAGTTCTTCTTTGCTAAATAAAGATCGTATCTTAAAACTAAAAAGCTTAGTGATCGGACTCCAAGGGCTGATTTTTACCGGCGGGATCCTAGCTGTTATAGCTACTTTTACCATTGGAGAGGCTTTTCTCACCTGGTGGCTAAAAGATCTCGTTGTGGTTCAAACAGCTTATCCAGTTCTCAAGATCCTCAGTTTCTATTTTGTTCTGGTCTCCCTTACTCCTATTCCTACGGCTCTGATCCAAGGTCTAAACAAGCCGCAAGTCCCTTCTTTTTTCGGCGTCCTGACCGTGGTTCTGGAAATTGCGTCGGCACTCATCCTGGTTCCTAGATTCGGCGCTCTTGGTGTGGCCTACTCATTTTTGTTCAGTACCATTGTTTCGGTTCCGGCCTTCTTACTGGTTTCCTGGATGCTCTTCACAAAAGAAATTTCCCGGCTTCAGCTTAATTTAGAAAATCAATGAATCATAGCTACCTACAAAATGGGAGAGCCTTCGGTTGGGGGCCAGGAGTCGCTACTTTAAATCCCGACAAAGCTGCCTTACTGAGGGAGTATGCTTCAGGGAAGTGTTTAGACCTAGGTTTTGGAAGCGGTATCTATACCAAATATTTATCAGACCTCGGTCATGAAGTGACCGGGGTAGACAATGAAAAACAATTTGTCTCAGCTGCATCTCAAAAATACCCCGGAATTCACTTCCTCAAGAGTGACGCCTACCTACTACCCTCTCAGAATAACGAGTTCAAAACCGCCATCGCTTTTGATATCCTGGAACACCTCGATGATACAAAAGCCTTGAAGGAGATTTTTAGAGTCTCCCAGAGAATTATTTTTTCTGTACCTCTGGAAAATCAGGAAATACTCCTGAGATATGGCCTCTCTCATGCCCATTACTTGGACAACACCCATCTTCGGGTATATTCCATGAAGAGTCTGCGAAAGTTGTTTGAGACCCACGGATACAAAGTAATCCATCTCACACCTTCTCTCCCGGTAAGTATTTCCGGGTTGCTTATTGAGCAGTTGGCCGGTCAAAATAAGGCCCTCAAAATTATTCTGAAGATTATTCTAAAACCCTTTTTACCTGAGCCTCCCATTTTCTCAACCATCTTTGGTGTAATTGAGAGATAATCAGACTATGAAAATCGCTGTCTATTTTGACTTACCCCCAGGCGGGGCTTCGCGAACCATGGAGGAACTTACCAAGATCTTGGGAGCTAGTCACGAGATTCTCATTTATCACAATATACCTCCACTATTTTCACTGCCATTTTTAACACGCTTACTTGCCGATCTTGAATCGGTTCTATTTCAGAGGTTCAAGCAGCACAGGCAAGCGAAGGAGATAGACAAACAGAAATTTGATTTAGTCCTGGTTTCTCATGATCGGCACTCTCAATCTCCATGGATACTACGTTTCCTCAAGACTCCGACAGTATTTCTTTGTCAGGAACCCACCCGAGCTTACTTTGAAGAATTTCTGAAAATTGACTCAAAGTTACCCTTGCTAAACAAAGTATACGAAACCTTAAATCGCACTATAAGAAAAAACATCGAAATAAAAAATGCAAGTTTTGCTACTCGGATCATCGCCAATTCCAACTACTCTACCGAGTCCATTTTTAGAGCTTATGGACGTCACTCTACTCCCATATATTTGGGTATTGATCCTTTAGATTATTACCCGGAAGCCGCTCCCAAAAAGAACTGCATTTTAGTGATTGGAAATAATGAACCACAAAAGGCCATTCCCTTTGCGATCGAGGTAATCTCCAAGATACCGGAGAAGGCTAGACCAAAGCTCTTAATCGTCTCACCTCGGGAAAGAGACTCTTCTGAACTAAAACAGCTAGCCAAAAAACTTGGAGTAAGACTTGAAATTATCATCGGCCTTAACCAAGACGAGCTTCGTGCCGTCTACAGTCAGTCCCTACTAACTCTCGCAGTTGCTTATCTCGAGCCGTTTGGCCTGTCTGTCATCGAGTCCCTTGCCTGCGGCACACCGGTGGTCGCCGTCTCGGAAGGAGGATTCCGTGAGACAGTGAGACCAGGAGATACCGGCCTGCTTGTCGAGCGGGATCCCCGGAAAATAGCCCTCGAGGTACTCACACTTCTGAGAAACAGATCTCTCATGGCACACATGGGAAGCGCGGGGGTAAAGGATGTCAATCGTAGATTCACCTGGCAGCAAACAGTTAGAAAGATAGAAGAAATTTTTTATGAAACTAGCCATCATCACCGTTAATTTTCGGAATCAGGAGGAGACAATAGCCTGTCTTCGCTCTTTAGACAAATCAAACCATAGGGGTCTGGATCTCGATTACTATGTGGTCGATAACGAGAGCACAGAAGTATCCAGAAAAGCCCTCTCTCAAAGTCTTCCGGGAATAACCATCATCTCCTCACCAAAAAATCTGGGCTTTGCCGGAGGGAGTAATCTGGCTATTAGAAGTGCTATGAGAAGCAAAGTAGATTTTGTTTTACTCATGAACCCCGATACCTTGGTGGAGTCCAAAGATTTTCTGGTAAACATGGTCGATGAAGGCGCAGATTTGGTCGCCCCCGTAATTAAATATCGGAAAAAGGGAAAATTAGTTTACGACCTTGGTGGTCAGGTCGATTATCTTTTTGGACGAAATACTCACATCATCTCCGACTCCCAAAAGTCGGCTTCCAATCGTCCTGATTATTTTACCGGTGCCTGTCTCCTAATCAAGGCGGAAGTCTTTCAAAAGATCGGACTGCTAGACGAGGGTTTCTTTCTTTACTTTGAAGATGCCGACTTTTGTCTTCGGGCCAAAAAGGCTGGATTTACGCAAAAGCTCTGTTCGAAGGCAGTGCTCTTCCATCACCTCTCCACGACTACTTCCCAACTTGGTCGGAAAAAACTCATCATTTTGGCCGAGAGCCATCTTCGTTTTTGTCTGAAGCATCTACCGGTAATCTCATCTCCTTTTTATCTTGCTTTTAATCTTTTTCTGAGACTTAAGTCTTTCTTCCCATAAACGCGAAGGTCGAAAAATATCGTCCCCGATAGTTTGACCTGCGTTTGTCTCCTAAAATTGTTTTTTCATCATAAACAGGAACACTGTTAAGATTTATGCCGGCCATCTCCATCTCGTCGACAAAGCGCTCAATGTATGACCAGGGAAAAGCTCCTCGAAATTTTTCTCCTGATCCAGACCACTCGTCGGATTTTTGCCGTGGTAGATAAAAGTCCGTGGTCAAGTAAAAGATCCCTCCTTTTTTAGTTACCCTAGCCAATTCCCGAATGGCCTTTTTGGCTCTCTCCAAGTACTCCTTTGAAGAATAAAACTTTCCCCCGGATTTCATATCTACGTGCTCTATAGCGGAGATGCAAATGACTCTCTCAAAGGTGTTATCTCTAAACTTAAGCTTGGTCATGTCTCCCAGGACAAAACGGAGATTTTTGTCTTTCTTAACTAGTGTCTCTTCCAGAGGTTGATCCATATCCAGCATGGTGACCCTAGCTCCTTTTTTTGCCAAATATTTAGCCAGGCGGCTATTTCCCGAACCGGCATCGAGTACGGACCTATTTTTAAAAGATACTTGGGTAAGCAATAGACCATACTCCCAGGATCGAATACCCAAAGTACTTGGTTCGATAAGCCTCGGAAACCACAGGGGATCTTCCTTTCCCAGTTTGAAGACAATCTTTTTGAAATATCCAAAGTCACGTCGGTCAAAGATTTTATTGGC
>CAZUFH010000030.1:0-4409 GCA_964618885.1 uncultured Pseudomonadales bacterium | reverse complement strand
CTTTTTTCCAGTGTCTTGGCTTGCACAGGATACACTAGCTGTAGATAATCATCAATCAGATAGATCTTTCCATACACACTTTCCAAGTATCCAATCATCTGCATATAATCAAGGGAAGATCGTTTGTATCCCGCCGGCCAAAATTCCATGAAAATAGTAGGTAAGTCTCGGGAGATAATTTTTTGGGCACCTAAAATTACCTTTGGCTCCCATCCCTGCGTGTCAATTTTGAGAAATGACACTTTTGACTTTATATCGTCGTCAAGCGTCGAGGCCTTTACTTTGATTACCCGTCTCCCATTTTCTTCAGACTCGATTTGGTGATCACCTGGGTTACTATCTGACAAACCGAGTTGTAGTAACGCTGTCCCGTCTGACACAGCTCTTTGCACCATCTGAATATTCTTAATCTCATTTGCTTTTACGTTTTTCTTCAGAAGCCAAAAGTTTTCAGGTTCCGGCTCATAGGCTATGACTTTGGAAAAGCGATCCGCCAAGATCAAAGAATAGTAACCAATATTGGCTCCCACATCTACAGCTATACCGGTACTCCTGGATAAGGTTTTCATGAGAAGTGACTCGAATCTTTCAAACTTTCTGAGAGCTATCCGGCCACCAACAGTTTTGTCCCCTTTTTTATAAAAAAAATCGTTGGCATCCATCTTAGTTCGAATCAATTTCATAGATATATAATACTCTTAAATGAGCCCAACTCCGACCAGATTCACCAAACTAGACGGCCTACGCGGCCTCCTGTCCCTCATCGTCGCCTTGAATCACTCTTTTTTGGTAGTGGCCGTTCCTGCCTTTGCCGATGTCTGGGGACAAAACTACTTCGAGTTTCACGATTTTCAGTCCAAGGTTCAGCAAATTTTTATGATTTTTGGGAATGGGGGAGTAGCAGTCACTTTGTTTTTTATCCTCTCCGGCTTGGTCCTGGGACAGTCTTTGGGTCGAGTTGAGATGACCTCCAATGGTCTGACCGCTTTTTATGCCAAGCGACTCTTGAGGCTCTATCCGGTCTATCTTTTTGTGATTCTCTTGACCGCTTTCTATATGAGACTTGGCTACGTCCACGAAGTTTTTCCCCATGCGTCCACTTGGTACTCTTGGTGGTTAAATTTTGAGATGACTATGCAAGAACTTCTCTACAACGTCTTTTTTATCCATACTTATCTAGGCGGAGTCACATGGACTTTGAGAGTTATCGTGATTGCTTCCTTTATTTTCCCCTTGTTTTATTCTCTTACCAGGAAAACCTCCCAAGTCCTCGATCTGATCATCACCTCACTCCTCATTTATGCCAGTTTTACAATATTTATTCTTCCCGATTTTCGAGATCTGCGCTATCTCTACATGTTTTTCCTAGGGCTCATCCTGCCCAAGTTTACGAAGTTTTTTTCCGATCTTCCCGGATGGCTAATTTCACTATCTCTCCCGTTTTTAGTGATCTTGCTGTTTATTATCCGTTTTGCTACGGATGAGTACGTCGGGGGAGTCGTGGAGAGTCTTATTTCTTGGCTAATTATCGGCACCATAGTCTATAGTGAAAAGACCAAATTCTTTAATTTTTTAAACCGGAAAACCTTCTTATTCTTTGGCAAAATTTCTTACAGCCTTTACCTTATTCACTTTACCGTCCTTTTCGTTTTGGGACGTCTCATGTTCCAATACCTTCCCAACTTGCCTTACACCGAGCAGTACTTACTCATACACCTAGCCCTTTTGTTCTCCTCTCTATCCATCGCCACCTTGATTTCATTCTGGGTCCACCGCTTTATCGAAATTCCTTCCCTCACGCTTGCTAACTCTGCTAGCCGAAAGATACAGGGCCAATGAAACTTTCTGCTGTCATCATTACTAACGGACCGGAGATAAATCCACTTCTTCTCAAGTCTCTCTCCTTCGCCGACGAAATCATCATCGTGATTGATGGACCTGATCGTAAATATAAAATTTCCAATGTAAAATGTAAAATATTATTCCACCCTCTAAACAGCGACTTCTCCGCCCAAAGAAACTTCGCTCTTGAAAAGGCCGCAGGTGACTGGGTCCTTTTTGTGGATGACGACGAGTATGTTGGCACTGAGCTAGGCAGGGAAATTTGCGAGGCCATTCAAAACGGTCATTACTCCGGCTACTACTTGAGGAGGCAGGACGTGGTCTTTCACCAGCCTCTTCTACATGGCGAAACCGGAAATATTAAAATTCTTAGACTAGGTAAGCGCCACGCCGGCATCTTCCACAGGCCTGTTCATGAGACTTGGCAAATAAATGGTAGGGTAGGGGAGATCTTGTCTCCTCTTTACCATATTAAAGATCATTTTGTCTCAGAATTTACCTCCCGTATGGCCCTTTATGGCCAAATTGATTCCAAAATACTGGTCTCAGAGCATAAGCCATTTTCCTGGTTTCGTTTATTTATCTATCCCCTAGCCAAATTTAAACAGAACTATCTTTTTAAAGCCGGGTTTCTAGATGGTACGGCCGGACTATTTCAGGCCTATCTCTTAGCGGTCCAATCATTATCCGTGCGAGTCTTCCAATGGGAACAAAGAAAATAATTCGTCATCCTGAGCGACCGCAGGGAGTCGAAGGATCTCACTCCATCAATGTCATTCCCGACATGATCGGGAATCCATCAAATTTAACAATATTTCTAATAGTTTTTCCAACTATCTGCCTTGCCATTCTTAATTTCCTATTGATCTTCGTCCCTGAGTTGGGTTTCGATGCTCTCTGGTATCATCTTACCCTCCCCAAGCTTTGGCTCCTTAAGCATCAGTGGTACTTTCCCGGCGGTTTACTTTATTACTCTGTCATGCCCCGCTTGGCCGAGACTCTTTTTATCCCCCTTATTCACTTTACCGGCACCATTGGTCCCAAACTACTTCAGTACATGGCCGGTTTGGGCACGGGCCTCATTATTTGGAAAATCCTCTCCTACCTAAAACAACCCAAAGCTCTAAAACTTGCCGGAGTTTCCCTTTTTTACTGCACCTTTCTTGTCAGCTGGCAGTCCGGCAGTGCCTATGTCGATTTAATTAGAACTTTTTTTGAAGTCATGGCCCTCTACTTTTCCCTAAAAGGCTCTTGGAAGCTCGGAGGTATTTTCCTGGGGTTGGCCATCGGCACAAAGTGGTTAGCCCTCGGCTCCCTTACTATTTTCTCTCTTGTTTTTGGTCCCCAAATATTGTTTCCGACTCTCTTGGTGGCGTCCCCTTGGTTCGCTATCGCCTATTACTTTACTGGGAATCCTCTCTACCCGATTTTTAGTGGGGTCCTGAGTAACTCTTTTTTAGGATTTTGGACCATGCTTAAACAGCTTTTACTGGCTCCCGTATATCTGACGAAACCTTTCGATGATTTTCTTTCACCTCTCGTTGGAGTGATGTTTATTCTGTCTCTGCTTTCTCTCCGTTCCAAAAATAAGCATCTTAGGCAAGTCGCGATGGTCGCCATCTTGGGCTCCCTTTTCTCCTTGGTGTTAGACCCTCCTTCGAGCCGCTTTGTGTTGCCTTTTTTGCCCGCATTAGCTGTAGCTTCAGTGATGTTTGTTGGTACCTTAGAAAAACAGTGGCCAAAAAACATCTTTATTTACGCCGTTACTGGTTCCAGTATTTTTATCCTCGTCCTCCGGGTCCTAGCCATGCAGAAATACTTACCCTACTTTACCGGTCAAATGGACCAAAGAACTTTCTTGACTGCCTCCTATGATCGTCTGCCAGGAAACTTTATCGATAGTGATGTCTTTGTGGAGAGTCTTCCATCCGGAAGCAAAATCTTGGTAGACAAACTGCACAATTTATATTACTTTCCCCGGAACTTCGACCATACTTCTTGGGTCACCGACCGGTCGAGTTATGATTATCTGGTTACAATAGGGGAGGACCCCGAAAAATTTTCTGGCGAGCTAATCCATACCAATACTTTGGGCATCCAAGTCTTTAAACTAAAGTGACTTACTATTTATTAATTCTGGCAATTCTAGTTTGGCCCTTCGGCCAGCTTTTAAATATCTCTTTACCGGGACTCGGTCTCACCTTGTACCCTCTGGATCTGGTCTGTGGTTTACTAACTCTTTCTTTGTTGTTCTCCTCCAAAAAACTCAAGATAATTGTCCAAGACCCTTTATTCAGACCCTTATCTATTTTCCTTTTGGTCGCCGCCCTTTCCCTACTCTTAAATTTACGGTCAGCTATAGCCGGTGGGCTTGCTTACTCCACTTTTTATCTTCTCCGGCTCTTTATTTATCCCTCTGTCTACTTTTCAGTTAAGCTGTTGTCCGGAAAAAAGGTCTTTCCTTATGTTTGCTTTTCTCTCTTCACCTTTTCCTTTCTTGGCTTACTGCAGTACTTTTTCTTTCCGGACATGAGATTTCTCAAACTTTTGGGCTTTGACGACCATTA
>CAZUFH010000029.1:0-10224 GCA_964618885.1 uncultured Pseudomonadales bacterium | reverse complement strand
AATATAACTAATGAACAATGATTTTGAGATACACATTTCTGAACCCCATGATGAGCCTGCTGAGCCGATAGAAATAAAACTGATTGAAGCTGAGCCCGTGAGGGTGTTGGAAGCTAAAGATCCAATTACAGGATTAAGTTATGAAGTAAGTGTTCAAAAAATTGCTGAGGAAATGTCTATGGGGAATCGAATCAATAAAGGGAAGGTCAATGTTTGGACTGACTCTGATCTTGATGACGAGGTTCTAAAAATGCAAGTTATGATTGCTAAGTATTTTAGTGACGCCGAGAGTGCAGCTGAATATGCTGATTATTGGTTGAAATTACTTTATGCTGGCATTCCCACGATACCGAAAGTTTTGATCATAGGAGAAAAGGAAGTCTTACTTACCGATATGACGAGTGACGGAAGCGTCTTTTATGGCAAGGATAATGTCAATCCGAGTTTCCAAAGGTATGAAAAGAACAAGATGACCGAGTTAGATGCAGTATTTCTTAGTATTGACCCTGAAGAGATTAAAGCTAAAGCTGAAGAGATCATCAAAAAAGCTAATGCTAACGGGATATTTTTGCCTTCTGATGACCCGTTTGACATTTTGATCCATCCTGATGGAAGTTGGGAAGTTATAGTTCTAGACTTGTTAAGTAAACCATTTTCTGAAGTATTAGAAGGCAATAACTCCTTTTGTGTCGATAAAATAATGTCTTTTGTTTCTCACATGCGTAATGCGCTCACTGGACGAGGGGAAAAACCCTTTATCGTATTGGGGAAGACGGTAGTCATTGATCCTTAGGACGTTTTGACGTGAACATGTCTCCGATGATTTCTTCGAGGGGGACGTGGATGATGTCGATGTCGTCTATGGGAAGGTCTTCCATGATTTTGGAAATTATTTTGGCTTGTTTGACTTTGGAGATTTCGATGGTGTAAGACAGAGGTTTATGGTCCACGATTTTGCCGAATTTTTCGATGGATTTCTTGGCGACTTCCTCAGTGAGAATCAGGGTAAGATATTTTTTGTCTTGGTAGTTTCTTAGAAGTTTGGGCATGGAGTCGTCAAAGACAATCTCCCCATGATTGATTACGATGACCCGATCGCTCACCTTCTCTACATCGTCCATGTCGTGACTGGTAAGAAGCAAGGTAATCTGGGACTCTCTTTGGATGTCTCTCAGGAAGGACCTGATCCGCTGCTTGGAAATAATATCCAGGCCGATGGTGGGCTCGTCGAGATAAAGAACCTCCGGATTGTGCAGGAGACAAGCAATAAGCTCAAACTTCATTCTTTCACCGAGAGACAGCTTTCTGACTTGCTTATCCAAGTAGTCCTCTACGTCGAGCATCTGGGTCAGTCGTTTGACGCGATGCGAGAAATCTTGGTCAGAAATTTCGTAGATCTTTTGGGCCAGCTCGAAGTTCTGATTTGGAGTCAGATCCCAGGCGAGACCAGAGCGATTCCCCATGACCAGGCCGATCCTCTTGAGATACTTGTTTTGACGATCGAAAGGAAAGAAGCCAAGGACGTCGACCGTGCCAAGTGAAGGGAAAAGAAGACCTGAGAGCACTTTCATGGTGGTGGTTTTGCCGGCACCGTTTGGTCCCAGCAGGGCGACGGACTCTCCCCTTTCGATCTCAAAAGAAATATTTTTGACGGCTGAGACAAGTTTGTGTTTTGGGAAAAGAGCATCTTTCCAGAAACCTTGTTTGATCTTGACGGAGTAGTCTTTTTGGAGATTATTGACTTTGATGATGGTGTCTTTCATGAGGAGGCAGAAGTATAGTTTTTAATAGCAAATTTCCAGGCGGCTTGTCTGATGATGACAGCGATTAAGGCGACACAGAAGGACCAAAGAAATAATAACTGAGAACTGCTCTTACCCAGTATGGCAGAAGTGGAAAAAGCAGTAGCAATTATCACCGGAAGAATGGTCCCAAGGGTGAACTGCATGGTCCGACTAAAGCCCTCCAAGGGAATCATACTACCGGAACCGATGAAGCCAGCTAAGTCCACAATACTTTCACTTTCTCCGAGCCAAAAAACCGGTAAGGCGGCTAGGAACTGAAAGACGTGCAAAGCAATGGAGCCGAAAATAAAAATAAAAAATCCGTAGATCAAGTTTGTGGGGCGGATGGCGAGAGTAGACCAATTGATGGAGACTAATATGGCCAGAGTGGGTGGAAAACTGTCGACGAAAGAACGGAAGAAACCAATGTTCCTCGAGGTGAGATAAAAAAGGGCGGGAACCGGCTTGGTAAGGACCATGTCCAAGTTGCCTTTGTTCACGTCGGAGATCAATTCAAAAATATTGACTAGGGAAAACTGCCAGTTTAGATAATAAGTAAACTGTGCCATAAGGAAGTAAAAAAGCATTTCGTTGTGGCTGTAGCCGGCGATTTGCTTGGTATTGGCAAAAATAATATTGATAAAAAGGAGCATGGATAAGGTGTAGGCAATGGTGGAAAATATTGCGGCCCAGTTGTTCCCCGCATAGGCCACCTCTTTCCTAAAAGCAAAGAGACAGCTGGCCTTGAAGAAGTTCAGTCGTTGGGTGAGAAGATGCTTATATGCCGACAGCTTCATATTTTTTCATCGAGTAATTCCAAAAGGAAAAGGCTAAGAAGTTTAAAACAATGCCCCAGAGGATCCCTACTCCCAGATCGGTGGCGATACTATTGAGTGCGGGCGTACCACTAAGAGCATTGGCCGGAAGATAGACCATACTGGGAAAGGGTGAAAAACGAATAATTTCTTTGAGAGGCGAAGGAAACATATAGAGGGGAACCATAGTACCGGTGAGGATGCGGATGAAGTTCTGGAGAGAGTTCCGGATACCCGAAGCATCGGTAAAATGCAAGAAAAGAGTCCCCTCTAAAATATTGTAAGCGAGAGAAATGGCCCAGGCATTGATAAAAAACAGGATAAAGATCAGAAACGTGAGAGGAGTCTTGGGTGGTAAAAGATAGAGACCTAGGGCAATATTTATGATGGCGAGTAGCAGACGTAAGCCGTTTCGACCAAGTGAGATGGCATAGATGGTAGGAATAAGTCTTGTCGGTTTGATGATGTAGTTACTAATCTGACCAGACTTGATTTGATTGCCAAGGGTACTACTGAGGGCTCCCCAGCGAGCCATAGTCAGGTCCGCT
The DNA here is from genome assembly GCA_964618885.1 of uncultured Pseudomonadales bacterium. Classification (GTDB taxonomy): domain Bacteria; phylum Patescibacteriota; class Microgenomatia; order UBA1400; family MFAQ01; genus UBA10133. The sequence continues at coordinate 7,077 of CAZUFH010000029.1, read as the reverse complement.
ACGCCTAGGGCAATGAGGAAATAGGCGGAAATTTGAGTGATGGAGATGTTCGCGCCTGAACTTTTGATATAAATGGTCCAGAAAATAATCAAAAAAACTATCTCAAAAACTCGCTTAAGGACACTGGCAAGAATCTCAAAGGGGTAGGAAAAGAAGCGCAAAAAACTAAATCTGATGATATCAAAATAAACGGTCACAACAAAATGTTACCACAGACACATGTTTTTCTTCTGGTGTCGCACAATAATTTGGTATGATGGATTGTGGCTAAGAAACAGGTAAATGATTTGGGTCTCAGGATACTGATTAAGCGCTATTTGAGCTTTATTGAGGTGGAGAAAAACTATTCTAAGTTTACGATCCGGAACTACTCCCACTATCTCGACATGTTCCGTAAGTGGTTCGAGAAGCACTATGAGCAAGAATATATTGAAAAATTGACGAGTGAGATGGTGCGGAAGTATAGACTGTACTTGGTAAAGTACGAGAACCCCAACGGGCAGAGTCTCTCCCCTACTACTCAAAGCTATTACGTAATTGCACTTCGTGCCTTTCTCAAGTACTGCAGTAAAAAAGGAATTAAGACTCTCTCGGCTGAAAAGGTGGATCTGCCGAAGCCGAGTGAACATCAGATTAAGTTTTTGGACCGGGATCAAGTGGAAAGACTTTTGTTGGCGCCGGATACCTCTAATATAAGTGGCCTGAGAGACAGAACAATCTTGGAAGTGCTATTTAGTACCGGACTTCGGGTGTCGGAGCTTGCTAAGCTAGACATTGATAAAATTGACCTAAAAGAGCGAGAGTTTGGCATCTTGGGTAAGGGACGAAGGGTGCGACTCGTATTTCTATCCGAGCGAGCCACTACCTGGCTAGGAAGGTATCTCAATGCCCGGACCGATCCCTTTCGGGCCTTGTGGGTACGGATTCCTAAAAGTGGTGACTGGGATCCGACGATGGGAAATGAAAAAGCCCGTCTTTCGATCCGGGGAATTCAGAGGATAGTCGAAAAGTATCGTCGTTCGGCCGGGCTGCCGATTAAGGTTAGTCCTCATGTGCTCCGCCATAGCTTTGCCACGACTCTATTACAGTCCGGGGCGGATCTACGCAGTGTTCAGGAAATGCTGGGTCACAAAAATGTCGCGACCACGCAAATCTATACCCACGTGACCAATCCCCAGCTGAAGAAAATCCACGATCAGTTTTTGAAGTAGAAATAAAAAATCCACTCTTATGAGTGGATTTTGAATACGTATGGGACTGAATATTTATTCAGGATTTATTCTGGTACCAGAAGTGCCAGATGGTGACGAATACTGTGGTTGCAAGAAGAGCAACCAAGCCATAGGTCTTGAATTCTATGGCTCCAAGTACCAGCTGAATAAAACTGGCTCCGAGAGGAGCAACCCAAAATCCTGTGAACAAGATCACGAGAAATGTTAATGGGCCTGCCAACAAGATAATTCTTTTTGGTAGAAGGAGTTTATTTCCAGCGCGGCTGTTTACTTCTAATCCATTTACCAGCCCAGCAAAACCGGCCACTGTGATGATTACTATCGGGTTCGTGGTGACGAGTGAAGTAATCACTCCCCAAATTATGGACATCGAGAGAAAATCCAGCAGAATTTGTAGATATTTCAAGGTAGACCTCCGTTTGAGTGGTATTGACTATATTTTATAATTCCACAAAAGGAATGTCAATATTATGGGGTCTATTTGTGCCTGAATTTGGATTAGTCCTCGTCGGAGTCGGAGATGACGGTGACGGCGGCGACGCTATCCCCTTCTTTGGCAAAGCGCATCAGAATAACACCTTGGGTGGCTCGGCCGAGTCTTGGAATATTTTTGACCGGGAGTTTGATGGCTTGGCCCTGAGAAGTAGTAATCAGCAACATTTCTGAAGTTTGGTCTACCAGGAGAGCCCCAGCGACTTTGCCGGTCTTGTCTGTGGTTTCACTGACCTTGAGACCTTGGCCCGAGCGGTTTTGGACGGGATACTCTTCTAGTGGGGTGCGCTTACCCATACCGTTCTCGGTAACGATGAGGTAGTCACGGAAGAACTTGACTCTCTTGTCGGCTGAGACTGGGCCTTCTGGAGCGAATGACTCCATGGAAATAATGTAGTCTTCTCCCTTTAGCAAAATGCCTCGAACTCCCATGGTGTCCCGATCGGTCGGGCGGACGTCGGCTTCTTTAAATCTGATGGACTTACCTTCTCGACTGACCAAAGAAATATGATCTGAGCCGGAGGTTTTGTTTACCCAGACCAGACTGTCTCCGGGATTTAGCTTGATGGCAATCAAACCATTGCTCTTAATATTTTCATACTTCGACATGGCGGTGCGTTTCACCACGCCGGTTTTGGTCGTGAAGAAAAGGAACTCACCCTTGGACACTTGGGCTGTCATGGTTAGAAGGGACTGGATGGTTTCGTCGGTCTCGATATTGATCAAGTTGATAATTGCTTGTCCTTTGCTGGTACGACTGCCTTCAGGAAGCTCCCAGACCTTAAGTGAGAAGACTTTGCCTTTGCTGGTAAAAACTAAAAGCCGGTCGTGAGTATTGGCGTTCGTAAGTAAGTGGATTTCGTCTGTCTCCTTGACTGTCATACCAGCGACTCCTTTGCCGCCTCTTTTTTGGGAACGGAAAGTGTCAAGGGGCATCCGCTTGATGTAGCCGGACTTGGTGATGGCGACGATGGTTTCTTCGGCGGGGATGAGATCTTCTTCCGAGAAAGTACCCGGCGCGTTGGCTACTATTTTGGTTTTTCTTTTCTCAGGATAATCGAGCGCTAGCTTCGTTACTTCTTCTTTAATTATTTGAAGTACAGCCTTCGGGTCTTTGAGAATCACAATAAGACGGTCGATTTGCTTTTTGAGCTCTTGGTACTCAGCTTCGATCTTTTGTCTTTCCAAGGCGGCTAGTTTTCTGAGCTGCATATCTAGAATGGCGATGGACTGAATCTCGGAGAGACCGAACTTGGACATAAGATTGGTTTTGGCAGTTTCGCTGTCGGGACTCTTTTTGATAGTTTCTATGACCTCATCAATACTATTTAGAGCGATGAGCAAACCTTCGAGGATGTGGGCTCGGTCCATGGCGGTACGGAGCTCGAACTGACTCCGGCGGACGATCACTCCCTGGCGGTGGGCAGTGTACTCCATCAGGATCTGTTTTAAGTTTAAGAGGTGTGGAGTTCCGGCTGAAGTGAGAGCCACGACATTTGCCGGAAAACTGGTTTGGAGCTCCGTGAGTTTGTAGAGATTGTTTAGGACATTCTTAGGTTTGGCATCTTTTTTGAGATCGACGGCGACAGTAAGGCCTTTGCGGTCGGATTCGTCACGAAGGTCGGCAATGCCATCGAGCCGCTTTTTTTTGACTAGCTCAGCAATATTGGTAATAAGCTTGGCTTTGTTGACTTGATAAGGCAGCTCTGTAATTAGAATTTGGAAACGGCCATTCTTTTTTTCGACAATTTCGGCTACACCGCGAACGATGATACTGGCTTTACCTGTGGCGTAGAGCTTTTTGATTTCGTTCGTGTCGTAAATAATGCCAGCGGTAGGAAAGTCTGGTCCTTTGATGTGTTTCACCAAGTCATCGATCTCGACGGTAGATTCTAGAGTACCAGAGAGTTCTTTGAAGTTCGCCGAGACGAGCTCCTCATCTTTGAATTCTTTGGTAACAGTGACCTTACTCATATCGATGAGGGTTTTGATAGCTTCGACTACTTCGAGAAGATTATGTGGTGGAATCTTGGTAGCCATACCGACGGCAATGCCATCGGAACCCATGAGAAGAAGATTGGGAAGCTTGGCCGGGAGGACGGTAGGCTCTTGCTGAGAACCATCAAAGTTGTCGATGAAGTCTACTGTTCTTTTGTCGATGTCTTCCAGTGCTTCACCGGCAATTTTACTGAGGCGGGCTTCGGTGTAACGCATGGCGGCGGCTGAGTCTCCGTCGATAGAGCCAAAGTTTCCTTGGCCATCGATAAGTGGGTAGCGCATGGAGAAGGTCTGAGCCAGACGGACCATGGTTTGATACACGGCCTGGTCACCATGGGGATGGTACTTTCCGAGTACTTCTCCAACGATACGGGCTGACTTTTTGTAGGCACTTTTGTGTGTGAGCCCCATCTCTTTCATGGCAAAAAGGATACGACGGTGAACTGGCTTTAGGCCATCACGGACATCCGGCAGGGCACGAGCGACGATGACGGACATGGCATAGTCAAGATAGGATCGCTCCATTTCCTCGACAATGGGGGTGGTGCGAATTAGACCCCACTCGGTTTGCTCGTCGGCGACTGGAGTGGAGGCTACTACTTCTTGGTCTTGGTCTGGGGTTTGATTTTCGTCCATTTTTTTATCGGTATTTTATTTATATAGATTCCCGATCAGGTCGGGAATGACATTAAATGACTATAGTCGTGTTAGGGCTTTTTCGATAGCGGGGGCGATGTCTTTTTTACGGGACATTTTGGGTCCGATGTCGAGGATGTTTTCTGTGACCGTACCACCAAAGGCCTTTTCGACCAACTCAGTCTCCCCTACTCCGCTGACTAGGAGTTTAGTGTTAATTTTTAAGATATCGGTAATGGCTAAAATTATATAATCGATTTTTTCTTGCTCTTTGATTGTTTGAAGTGAGGACAACAGCCCTGCCTTGCGTGTGCCAAGAAGGACGTCTTGCTCCACAGTCTCCAGCTGACCAATGAGAACTCTCTTTGTACCGAAGTCGAAGATTTTAAAGTCGTTGAGAATGGCTTGTTCATCAGTTAGAGCGGCGATATTTGACTTGGCTTTGAAGATTTCTAGGGTAAGACTGTCGATATCACTGATGCCGGAGATGTTGGATAGATCGGCAACTGCATCTTGATCAGTTTTAGTAGTGGTGGAAGACTTGAGACCGACAGTGTCGGACAGAATAGCGGAAAGCATTAATTTCGCCAGAGAAGCTTCGATAGAAAAATTAAATTCTTTAAATAAATACCAGGCAACGGTATTGGATGACCCTAAGGGTAGGATGACGATTTCGACTGGCTGAGATAAGGAAAGGTTGGCTTTGTGGTGGTCGTAAATACCAATAATCTGCTCGGGTGGAAGACCTGCAAGACGTTGATCGGCTTCGTTGTGGTCGACCAAAATTACCCTGTCTTCCGGAAGAATGTCGGCGGCAGTAATGAGAGCCGGTGGGGTGAGGCTAAACTTTTCAAAAACAAACTTGGTCTCCGGATTTGGGGTGTCGATGATGGCGGGCGTGGGGTTTTCAACACCGTTTAGCTTCGCATATTCGGCAAACGCGATGGAGGCTACTACAGAGTCGAGGTCTGGTTTGATGTGGCCAAAGATGTAGGTTTTCATAAATATTTTAGATTTTAAATTGTATATTTTAGATTTACTTGATGGAGTGAGATTCCTCCACTTTGGTCGGAATGACGATTGGTCTAGATGTCGAGATTGGCGGAGGTGGCGTGTAATTGAATGAACTTTTTGCGGGGAGCGACTTCTTGTCCCATGAGAGTAGCGAAGACTTCGTCGGCTCTTTCGGCATCGTCGATGCTAATCTTTTTGAGAGTTCGGGTGACAGGGTTCATGGTGGTTTCCCACAGCTGTTCTGGATTCATTTCTCCAAGACCTTTGTAGCGTTGGATACCGGCACGGTTTTTTTGGACAGGAGTCAGGGTGGACATGTAGGCATCTTTTTCGATATCCGAGTAAACGTACTTCTTGGTGGAGTCATGAGAAATCAGATAGAGAGGAGGCATGGCAAGATAAATGAGGCCTTGCTCGACCAGAGGCTTGGTGTGACGATAGAAGAAAGTAAGCAGTAGCGTGGCAATGTGAGCACCGTCGACATCCGCATCGGTCATGATAATAATCCGATGATAGCGGATTTTTTTGGCGTCAAGAGTCTCCCCTATGCCCATACCCATAGCGATAATCAGGTCTTTAAGCTCTTCGAACTCGACAATCTTATCAAGTCTGGCTCTCTCGGTGTTTAGAATTTTGCCACCGAGGGGTAGGATAGCCTGGTGCTTTCGGTCCCGACCTTGCTTGGCGGAGCCACCGGCTGAATCTCCCTCAACTATAAACAGTTCGGACATAGCTGGATCTTTTTCTTGGCAGTCGGCGAGCTTACCCGGTAGAGTCATCCCTTCGAGGGCACCCTTCCTTACGACAGCTTCGCGGGCGGCTCTGGCGGCCATGCGCGCCTTGGCGGCGAGAAAAACTTTGGCAATAATGATTTGAGCGGTTTGGGGATGTTCCTCAAGATACTCTTCTAAGCCTTTTTTGACTACCTGGTAGACGGCAGACTGGACTTCGGCGTTGTTTACTTTGGTTTTGGTTTGAGACTCAAACTGAATCTCAGAAGAGCTCATCTTGATCCAGACAACCCCAGTGAGACCTTCCTTAAGATCATCGGGGGTGATATCTAGGTCTTTTCCCTTGCCTTTTTTGTCTTTGTCCTTGTCTGATTCGCCTGCTGTAAGATAATTTTTGAGAACCTTAGAGAGAGCTGTTTTGAAACCAGTCAGATGGGTACCACCATCATAGGTGTTGATGGTATTGGCAAATGACTCGATATTATCGTTATAAGTATCGGTGTACTGCATGACGACTTCGACGCTAATAGGAATATTGGCTTCGGTAGTGCTGCCCGAAACATAAATTTGTTCATGTAGGGCTTTTTTGTGGCGGTTCATGTGAGAGAGAAGCGACTTGATACCGGACTCAAAATAAAAGTTGGCTTCTTTCTCGGTGCGTTCGTCTAAGAGATGGATGTAGACTCCAGCGACCAAGTAGGCTCTTTCTTGGAGTTTGGCTTTGATATTGACGTAGTTAAAGTCAGTGGTGATTTTAAAGATAGTGTGATCGGGCCAAAAGTGAGTAAAAGTGCCGGACTGTGAGGAGAGAAAGCGGTGGTGGAAGGGAGAAATAATCTCCTCGGCCTTGGCGAGATTAATTTCTTTGACCGGAAAGTCCGGAGCACCAATTTTGTATGATTGAGTGAAAAACTTTTGAGAGTGATTAACCACGATTTCCATTTTGGAGGAGAGCGCGTTGACCGCCGAAGCAC
>CAZUFH010000028.1:0-10971 GCA_964618885.1 uncultured Pseudomonadales bacterium | reverse complement strand
TTTAAAGTTTTGTCCGAGTAGTCTTGACGCAGGACCCAGAGCTCTTTGGGCTTGACTTCAAAAGTCTTGGCAATGCGATAAGTGTACTCAACATTGTTATAAGTGACGAAGATATCGGTACCGACTTTGATCTTCGGTAAAGTAGAAAAGATCGTCGTGTATTTTTTTTGATCAAAGAATTGAGGAAGTGTGGAGTGACCAAAGATGACCGGAGAACCTATTTGTCCAGGTAGGGCGGTTTGAGGATACTGTACAAGATGTTGGGTAAGGTCTTCGTCTCTCAAAGCTACGCTGGCATCGAAGATTCCGAGTGAGGGAATAGAGATTGAATAAAAATCTGGAACGTCGGTCCCCGTTTCCGCGATGGTCTTTTTGGTAGCAAAGAGGTCGTTTTGAGGTGTACCAGGGAACCAACTGCTAGCCTTGGTGAAGTCCAGACCCTCGAGAAGCACAGGACCTCCTTCTCCATTGGCCTCTGTCTCGTAGTAGACCGGGGACAGTAAACCAGAGTCGACAAAATTGAACAGGCGAAAGTCCTTGAACTGATAGCTGACCACGGGATAGGCGACGCCACCGAGAATTCCGAGACCGAGTGCGGAAACCAAGGTGGGGATAGTTTTTAAATAAAGAGGAATGCGACGCCCCGGGTGGGGGTTGTCCTGAGTGGCCTTGCGGTAGCTGTACGACATGTCAGTTGCTCACTAGGTCGAAACTAATGTTGCGCAACGGAAGGATCTGAGTAATGAGAGGTAAAGGCGGGTAAATTTTGATGTCGAGTCCGGTGAAACCTGGGATAGGCTCAAAAAAGTGACGGATACCGGAAACGAACTTACCTTTGACAAATTCCCCGAGTTTTTTCTCATCGATCTCGGGGTAGAGTGAGGCTTCCACTTTGACAACTGACTTATACAGACCGTCGGTCTTGGTCGGATTTTCAAGAGTGACGACGGTGGTCTCTTTTTTGGTGGATGAGCCTGACGGAATTTGACTTTTTAGCTCATTTATACTTAAGTCGTATAGATTGTCCTCGGAGTACACCAGTGTTTCCAGAGAGCCTTCAAGCACCAGACTGACGGAGGTAGCTTCTTCAGAAAGGTTACGATCAAATTGTTTCTTAGTAAACTGGAGTTCTGAAAGAGGAAGGGTCTTGAAACCCGGATTTTCCAATTGAGATTCGGCTTGGACTTTGGCCTTAATTTTTTCTGAAGCTAGAGCCAAGAGTTTGTCCTGGTCTGATTTGGAAACGGCGTTGACAGTACGGGAAGTCCCACCGGAAAAGTCTGACTCGGCAACAGCCGCAGCGACTGCTTTGGAGTAGCTATCCACACTAAAGACAGTGCCCTTGAGCAGATTGTACTCGGCCCCGATTTTGGTAGCCGTGACTTGAATGCCGCTGACTTTGCCGGAGATGGTATCCAATGAGTCGGCGCTTGCGGAAGCAATGGTGACCGCCTCCTTGAGGACAAAAGAATACTTTCCGGTATCATTGGTGATAACAGAGCCGGCCTTGAGAACGATAGGGGCAACAGTCTTGTTTCCCAAAGTAATCAACCCGGTGGCCTTTTCGCCCACGGTGGCGGTGCCGGTAGTGGAGACGGATTCCTGAGCAGAGCCGGAAAAAGTTTTTTTGGTAGCAACTAGAGTGGGAATGTCGGCAAGGGGTGATTCGGCAATTGCAATGCCGAGTTGTTTGCTAACTTTTTGGGGCGAAAAACGAATGGTAATTTGGGCCTGCCCAAAATACAAATAAGCAACCACCCCAAGAGCCAAGAGAACAGGAATGATCAGTAGAACTAATAAATTTAGACGGGGTAAGCGAGGGGCTTTGAAGCGAGGAAGAGAAGGCAGGGCAATTTTGAACGACGGTTTTTTCTTCGGAGGGGGATTGTTTTCTTCACTGGAGAAGGCATATTCTGGCTCAGATTCTTCTTCGAGGGGAAGGTCGGAATCGTCGATCAAAGCAGGTGGGGTATCGTCTGTGATTTCATCGTAACTGAAACCTAGTTCTTCCATAGTAGAGGGAATCTCTTCAGGAATAACGATGTTTGATTCTTCATCAATAGAAGTTTTTGTTTCGATGACATCACTGTTGTCGCTTTTGACTTCTAGACCCAAAAACTGGACCGCTTCGATGCCACCAGTAAGGGCAATAGCTTTGATGGAAAACTCGACGGGCAAGATCTCGACTTTGGGAATATGTTTGAAAGGGAGACGGTCGGTCCAGGGGAAGGCCGTAATTTGCTGTGATTCTTCCTCCAGCCCCCCACCGTTCGTCATGATGAATCGAGCAGGGTAATTGGGTAGATCCATGCGCGTGAGCCCCTCTTCGACGTCGTGAGCCAAGTCCCCCGATCTTGCGACCTCCTCGGTCTTATTGACGACGCCAAGGTAGACGTAAGAGACAGCGACTTTACTAGTGTAGACTTCGAGCAAAATGACGGTAGGGGGCATACCCTCCTTCTTTTTGAGGTAGTGAGCAATAGCTCTATTGGTGGTGACCGCGCCGATGGGCTCCAGGCCCAGTTCTTTGGAAAGATGGGTGATTAGTTTGGTTTTGGTGGAATGAATTTTTTCGTCTTCCATCCACGAAGCCGGAAGGCCGAAAATAACTCGTTTGGGCTGACCTTTGATGATTTTGACAGCTTGATCTAGGGAAGAATCGACACCGTTGATGAGAGACTCTTCATCGGTCCAAGATTCATAAGAGCCGACATTGACCACCTCGGGCTGACCTTCCAACACTTCCCAAAGAGCGGTCTTGATCAATGACTCGTGAATTTCGATAGCCAGAAAGTATTCCGGTTCGGGCAGCTTTGATTTGTTTCCGAATAGATTAACTAAATTCACAAAATGTTTGTTTGTCAAACAAACTGTAAATAGAGACGACGCACACCAGCGCCAAGCGACTCTTGTTTGACTACCTTTATCTTAGCAAGTTCTGCCAGACTTGCCACATGTGGTCCGCCGCAAAGCTCTTTGGAAAAGATATTTTCGCCTTCACCTATCGTAAAAACGCTGACGAGATCCGGATATTTTTGGCCAAAAAAAGCAAGAGCACCTTCGGTGATCGCTTTTTCTTTGGGCAGCTCTGTCCGGGTAACCAGAAGTTTTTCCGAAATTTTTTGATTGATCAAGTCTTGAATGGCCAGGAGCTGATCATCAGTTATTTTTTCGGTGTGAGAAAAATCGAAACGGAGACGCTCAGCCGTAATATTACTGCCCTTTTGACTGATATGAGTTCCCAAAATTTGTCTGAGGGCCGCGTGAAGAAGATGGGTGGCGGTATGATAAGCGGTAACGGTGGCGGAGTGATCGGCGAGGCCCCCTTTGAACATGCCGATAGAAGCATTGCGACTTTGCTCTTTGTGTTTTTCAAATTCATCTTGAAATTGCTCGGTATCGACCGACTTCCCGATTTGAGACAAAATCTCGGTAGTAATTTCCAGAGGAAAACCATAGTTTTGATAAAGATCAAAAGCGTCTTTGCCGGAGACATCGGTTTTCTTTTCCAGTTCCTTGATACCTTTGTCCAGTGATTTTTCAAACTTGCCAATTTCGGCCGCGATGGCACCTTGAATATACAGGGTATCGTCTTTGGTAAAGTAGATGTTTTTATATATTTCAATAATAGAGGCGGTAATCGTCGCAAGCTGAGTAACACCTTCTTGGCCTCCCATAAGGAAGTGGAGTTTCACCGCTGCCCGGCGGAGGAGTCGACGAAGGACGTAGCCCTGAGCTTTATTGCTCGGAAAGACACCGTCTTTGATGAGAAAGGAAGCAGCGGTCAAGTGATCGGCGATGATGCGCATGGAAGGCCGATTTGTTGCTATTTGGTAAGACTGGCCAGACAATTTTTCAATGGCCTTGATGATCGGAGCGTAAATACTAGTGTTAAAAATATCTGGATCATTTTCGGTGGCCGCGGCGAGACGGACTAAACCTCCACCAAAATCGATGTTCTTTTGGGGCAGCTCGCTTAGAGAACCGTCGGAGTTCTTAAGGTATTGCATAAAGACGTTATTGCCAATCTCGAGGAAACGACCACAGTCGCAGTTGGGGTGGCACACGTCACTTTTGTAGGCAGAAGATTCATGGATCTTGAGGTCGGCACCGAAGTCATAAAAAACTTCGGAGTCTGGACCACCCGGCTCTCCGGTAGGCATCTTAGCCGGCTCTCCAGCTCGTGACCACCAGTTCTTACTGGCAGGATAGGCAAAAAGGTGATCTCCTTCTTTGACAATCATGCCGACTTTGGCGAACAAATCTTGCCATAGGCGAATGGACTCCGTGTCTTTTGGTACTTGATCGTCTCCCTCAAAGACCGAAACGGAAAGACGGTGAGGATCTAGACCGAGTCCCTTATTGGGATCGGTGAGGAACTCAAAAAAAAATTTAAGCTGTTCTTTTTTAAAGTAATCGCCGAGAGACCAGTTTCCCAGCATTTCAAAAAAAGTAGTGTGACGATTGTCCCCCACCTCTTCAATATCCTGAGAACGGAAACATTTTTGAGAGTCGGCCAGACGTGTGCCCAAAGGATGCTTTTCTCCCAGGAGATAAGGCATCATAGGCTGCATGCCGGAAGAGGTAAAAAGAGTGGAAGCGTCACCTTCGGGGACGAGAGAGGCAGATGGAAGCAAGACGTGACCACGACGCTGCATAAAGTCCAGATATTTCTCACGAATTTCATTGGTGGTCATATTCAGACAAATTATATAGCAAGGAATGTGGAGATGGATCCCCGCTTTCGCGAGGATGACTGTGGAGTGAGATTGCCCCTCCCGCCGCTCGGCGGGATCGCAATGACGCGATCGGGTTAAAGATTGCTTGTGTTGTTGTTTTGTTTCAAGGGAAGTTCGACAAAAAAAGTGGTGCCTTTGCCTTCTTCGGACTCAAACCAAATCTTGCCGTGGTGATTTTCCACCATACCTTTGGCGACATAGAGACCCAGTCCGGAGCCGGCGATAGTCTTCGCCACATTGTCTCCCCGAAAGAACTTATTAAATATTTTGGACTGTTGACTCACGGGGATACCAAACCCTTGATCCCGGACATAAATCTTTATCCGTCCATCAAGGATCTTTGCACCGATCTCAATCTGACTACCTACTGGAGAGTAGCTGGCGGCATTGTTGATGAGATTGCCAAATACCTGGGTGAGCTGTACCAAATCTACCTCTATTTTCCAGTCAGGAGAAATTTTTTCCAAGCCGAGAACCGTAATCTTTTTGTCCTGCAATATTATTTTTTGGTCATCCAAAACATCTTCCAGAAGGTGCCTCAAAGAACATTCAGTGGGCTCCTTTTTTACTTTTCCGCTTTCTATTTTAGCTGTAATCAAAAGATCCGAGACTAAGGCAATCATTCGTTCGTTACTCTTGCCAATATTCCCTAGATATTCTTGAATCTTTTCGGGTGGAATCTTGGTCGTATCTGAAGATAGAAGCTCAACAAACCACTTGATGCCGGTCAGAGGAGACCGGAGCTGATGACTCGCCAGGGAAACAAAGTCCGTCTTCATTTTGTCTAACTCGCGTTCTTTGGTCACATCGCGAAAGGACCACACCCGGCCGATGCGGACACCATTCGTGGCCATGGGAAAGGAATAACGCTCGTAAATACGACCGTCCTTAAACAAGAGAGTGTCCATCTCTACGACGTCTGAGGCATAAAGTGCCTTCACTATTTGGATAAACTGATCAGGATCAATTAGCTTTTCCTTGACGAAGTTAAGTAGTAATCGATCATCACCACTCTCCGTAAGGGATTGGGGAATTTGCCACATGTCCGAGAAGCGGCGATTGACGAAGATAATTTTTCCTCCATTGTCTACGGCCAGGATGCCATCGGCGGTGGATTCTAGTGTAGCCCTAAGCTTTATTTCACTCTCTCGAAGCGCATCCTCAGTTTTTTTCCGATTGGTAATGTCTTGGATAGTGCCAATCAAAGAAATCACGTTTTCCTCCTGTCCAAGACCAACTTGACCTAAGCCATATACCCACCTGGTCTCACTATCCGAAGGACGGATAATGCGGTATTCTTTGTTGAAGGGCAGGCGTTTGGCCAGAACTTCCTCCTGCAAATGACGAGACATCATTTCCTTGTCTTCCGGATGAATTAGATCCAGCCAGCCCTCGACGGACCGGTGGTAGTTATTATCAATGCCAAAGATTTGGTCCAGAACTTCCGATGATTCCCACATCCCGGTGAGGAAGTTGGTCTTGTACGAGCCGATGTTGGCTGCACGCTGAGACTCCTTGAAGAAAAATTCACTTTCTCGGAGAGCTTTCTCCGACCTCTTATTCTCAGAGATGTCTTGACAAGTAATAAGTATTACTACTCTCCCAGACTGGTCCTTGATAGCGCGAGCAACTTCTTTCACCCAGATAATCTGCCCGTCTTTGTGGACTTTGCGAATCTCCCACTCATACACATTATTGGGATTTCCCAGTATTTCCTTCCGTTGTTTCTCTACCTGTCCCTTGTCCTCGTCAAAAATAATATCAATGACCGACTTGCCTATTAGCTCGTCGGGTAAATAGCCCAACTTTTCCGACACATAATGATTGCAGGAAAGAATCTTGCCTGAAGTGTCCAAGATAAAGTTTATCGAAGGAACATTTTCAAATAATATCCGATACCGCTCTTCACTCTTCTCCAGTAACTCCTCGGACTGCTTCTGCTCGGTGACGTCCCGACCTTCTGGGATCAGATAGATGACCCTCTTAGACTCATCAAAGACCGGCTTCACCGTAAAATCGATGACATGAATTGTGCCATCTTTGGCCCGGTGGGTGGTTTCTTCACGTACCAACTTGCCAGTGGCGGCGACATGGATGGCTTTTTTGATCTGAGCCTGGATATCGGGTGCGTAATTCCACCAAGGAGTCTTCCAAAAAGGCTTTCCCACAACCTCTGAAAACTTGGCTCCAACAAAATCCAGAGCCGTCCGATTGACATCGAGGAGTGTACCGTCGGGTGTAAGGAGGCCTATGAACTCAAATGAAAGATCAAAGAGGGCTCTGGCTTTTTGTTCTCTCTCGAATAGTTCTTTGGAGGTGAGTGCGGCTTTTAATCTAGCAGACAACAACAAACCCAAAATCATCGTGGCAAGCGGGTCGATGACCATAATCGGGAACCAAATCTTGGAAAATATTTCCTGTCTGATTTCCAAAGGTAGGAGTATTATCAAGGCCAAATCAATGGCGTGGATGAGTAGACCAAAGAGATAAATCTCGACCCAAGAAAGTTCGAATAATTTTTTTATTCTGAAGTGCCTCCAAATCAAACCGATGGTTCCGGCAATGACTATTTCGGCTACCCCAGCGATCATGCCATCGCCTCCGATAATGATCCTGTAGACAGAAGTAACAAGCATGGTGATCAGAGTAGGTATAAAACCAAAAAACAGACCGGCCGAACTTAGAAGGACGGTCCGAGTGTCAAAAATGACGCCCGGGAGTATTTCCCAATTTGATTCAATAATGGCTAGACCAATGACTGAAAGGAGAATTCCTACCCACACCTGCCAAAGGTGGGGGTGGATTTTTTTGGTCCTGGAAACTACCAAATGAAAAACAGATATCATGACCAACAAAAGAGAGGCGTTATATATAAGACCCACGAAAAATGAGTTGTTCATATTTCAGTTCCTGGGATCCCTAATGATTATGTAATAATTCTAACAGAATTAAAATGGTTGGGGAATGGAATTGGATTAGGTGGTGGGGGTGAAGGGCTCGGGGCGGGTGGGGCGGATGTGGGGAGCGGGTGGGGGTGGAGATTCGGTGGAGTGGGTAAAGGGGTCTGCTGGGTCGAAGACCGCGTGGTGCTGGGTTTCTTCGGGGGTGATGACGGGGACTGGGGTGGAGTGAGATTGCCACGTCGGAGTACCTCCTCGCAATGACGACTCTATGGGATTTTTGTATTTGTCAGGGAGTTTGTCGAAGGTTTTTTTGACTATTTTCCGGCCTTCTTCGGTCCCAAAGAGAAAAGCCGCAGCAATGCCAAAAGCGACACCTAGCCCGAAGGTGGAGAAAGAGCTGTTACCTGGCTTATCAGAGGGAGTTGTCATATGCGTCGATATCCACCGGGGGCTTGGGTTTGTCCCTGCCTAAGAGATGAGAAATAGTTTCTACGATTTTGCCACTTTCTTTGAACCCCTCCAGGATGGCAAAAATACCCATGGCGGGCTGGGAGATTTTTTCAACGGTATCGGAAACAGTGTCGATGGTCTGATTGATTCTCATAATAGAGTAGCGGAGTTCTTTGAGAAGATAGATGAGCTGAATGCCGACAAAGATAGCGATGGTCGTTAGAAGGACGACGGAGACCATGGATATTATTTGAGGCAATGTCATAGATTAATCATAACAAAAAAATCAAAGGACATCTGTCATTCCTGGCTTGACCAGGAATCCATTAAATTAATTCAAAATTAAGTATTAATGGGATGGATTCCCGCCTTCGCGGGACCAGCGGCCCACCTTCGCGGGAATGACAAGGGTGAAGCTTGGATTCCACAGTTTCGGGCGCATCACGCTGCGCCCCTACATCGCAATGGCGTTACTTCGAGATGATGGTGACGGGGATTTTTTTGGAAGTGGAGCGGGAAAAGCGGTTGACTGTTTTAATTTCAATGGTGGTCTCGCCTAAAGGAAGATTGACACGAGTGAAAAAATGTCCGGAGGAATCGGAGCGCACCTTGGTTTCTTCATTGATGAAAATAGTGGCGTCTATATCTGTCTCCCCCTCTAACTCGACAGGTGAAACCAAAACGGCGCCGATTTCCGGACGAAGAACTGAAAGTTTGGGAGGTGTGACAATGGCCCGGAACTGAAAAATAAGATAGACAACAAAAACGACACCACCTAGTAGAAAGGGTAGAATTTGCTTGGTGTAATCGGGCAAAGCGAAGCGGGGATGACGTCTGGAAATGGAGATCTGCTCGGGAAGACGAAAGTCGCGACGGAAAATGGCGATGAGCTCTTGTGGATTAAGATCCAGTCTGAGACTCAGATTTCGAATAAAACCTTTGGCAAAAGTTTCTGAAGGAAGTTTGAGGTAATCGTCTTGCTCGAGGGCACTAATGTATTTTGAGTCAATTTTGGTAAGAGACGAAAGCTGGTCGACAGAGAGACCTCTTATTTGTCTGGCGTTCGCGATGATTTGACCGACAGTCTTCATGGATTATGAATTTTCTTCGTCAGGAAATACTTCACTTAGACTACTGACGATGATTTCTCTTGGTTTGTTCCCTTCGGCGTGAGCGAGGACTCCGGCTTGCTCTAGCTGATCGAGAATGCGTGCAGCGCGGGCGTAGCCAATCTCCAAACGTCTCTGAAGTAGAGAAGCAGAACCTTTGCCTTCGGCAATCACCAAGTGAGCGGCCTCCTCAAATTTATCATCGACATCGCCAAGATTTTGACCGGAGGCAGACATGGTTCCGGGAGCTTCTTTGGCTTTGACGATGGAGTCGTCGGTTTGGGGAGTGATGCCGGACCTCCTAATAAAGTCGATGAGATTCTTAATTTCTTTATCGGAGACAAAAGCTCCTTGTATACGTTTCGGCTTGGCCACATCGGGAGGAACATAAAGCATGTCACCCTTACCTAAAAGTTTTTCGGCTCCCGGAGTATCGATAATGACACGAGAATCGATCATGGAGGTAACTTGGAAAGCAATACGAGCCGGAATATTGGCTTTGATGATACCAGTAAGGATATTCACTGAGGGCCTCTGAGTGGCGAGAATAAGGTGAATGCCGACGGCCCGGGCCATCTGAGCCAAGCGGACGATTTTTTCTTCTATCTCTCCGGCGTTTTTGGACATCATGACATCGGCCATTTCATCGACAATGACAATAATAAAAGGCATGGCCTGAAAACCGCTGAGCTCGTTATAGCCGGCAATATTCTTGACTCCCATTTCTTCAAAGAGCCGGTAGCGGCGTTCCATCTCGGTGACAAGCCAGCCGAGAGCATTGCCGACTTTGGAAACATCGGTGATCACCCGAGTAAGCTGATGAGGAATGTCGTTGTACGGAGTAAGCTCCACTCTTTTGGGGTCAACCATAATGAACTTCACCTCTTCTGGAGAAGCGCGGAAAAGTATGGAGGAAATAATGGCGTTGATAAGGACGGATTTTCCGGAGCCGGTGGTACCTGCAATTAGTAAGTGAGGCATCTTGGAGATATCGGCTACGACTTCTTGACCGGAAACATCGAGACCGAGAGAGAAAGCAGTTTTGGAACGGTTTTCCTGCATGACTTTCTTGGAAAGCATTTCTCTTAGTGACACAAACTCAAGAGAACGGTTCGGAATTTCGATACCGACCAGATCTCGACCGGGAATGGGGGCTTCGATACGAATTTGGCCTTGGGGAGCGGAGAGAGCAAGCGCCAGATCGGACTGGAGGGCACTAATCTTACTGAGCTTGGTGCCCATGGTGATAGCCAGAGCGTACTGTGAAACGGCCGGTCCTTGATGGA
Source organism: uncultured Pseudomonadales bacterium (assembly GCA_964618885.1). Taxonomy (GTDB): domain Bacteria; phylum Patescibacteriota; class Microgenomatia; order UBA1400; family MFAQ01; genus UBA10133. The sequence goes on along the minus strand of CAZUFH010000028.1, from coordinate 484 downwards.
CTTCCATGACCTTCGCCTGGATACCGAATGAGCCGAGAGTATTCTGAATGATTTCGATATTTTTATTGATGTCACCTCTATCTGCCTTGCCTAGTTTTTGATCACTGAGAAGGGTGAGAGGTGGATATTGCCAGACTCCGGCCGAGGCACCCTCTGGGAGTCGCTTGACTTCGATAGCTGTTTGAGGAATCCGAGTGCCCTCACGGTTTATGATTTTGACTGGTTCGGCGGTTTGATGTGTGGCCGTCGGGGAAACACTTTCTTCACCACCGGTGATTTTGACTGTGCTATTTTTGTTTAAGAAAATCGAGTTACCCCCCTTGATGCCGGGTAGTCCCTTGATTTTTCCGAGGGTACCCGCGAGTGAACCATAGAAATCTTGGACAAGTACCAATACATCTTCGATGGAAGTTTCAAAAAGAATAAAGAGACCAATGACGGTACCGACGAGATAAAAGAGGATGGCCCCGGGCATAGAGATCAA
>CAZUFH010000027.1:0-11153 GCA_964618885.1 uncultured Pseudomonadales bacterium | reverse complement strand
TCATGCCCCAACTTTTTTCAGTTGTTTGATGAATATAAGTTAAAACAGCCACCTCCTTGATATCCAATGGAGTTACCACTATTTCCTCCTTACATTCTCTGATTGCCGCCGTGCGAATATCTTCTCCAATGTTTGGCTTACCACCCACACCGTTCCACTTACCCACCCCGAAGCCGCGTTTCTTCATAGCCAGTAGGACTTCATCGTCCCTCAAAAGCAGTAGGATCGTAGCTTCTCTTAAAGGTGTCTTCAGTGTTTGTTCGTACTCTTTAACCTTCATATACTCTGATTGTACGGCTTAAAGTCTCACCCTAGAGTTAAATGGTTTAACCGTGTCATTGGGGGACCTATCAACGACCACAACCTCCTTAATCTTTGTCCCTCTCATCAAGTTCCAAGCAATATTCCTGAGCTGCATACCATAATAATAATCCTCTTTTCCTGGCTCCACCCACTGACCTCCTACACCCCAGCAAGCGATTACCAATAAACTTGTGGCAGAAGAGGGGAGTAGCTCCACTTTTTTTCCGATCAAGTGTTTCCGATTAGACAGTCTCAAAGATTCCAGTAGCAATCTTTCACTACAGTTAGCATACAAGCTCGCCGTCGGGAGATCTGCGCATATTAGCAAAGCAGTCTGTGTTCCTGGTAACAGTCGTGGTGGTTCTTCCGCCACTAGTTCAAAATATTTACTTTCTTCTACCGTTGCCCCAGATCTCTTATTAGTTTCACCAATTATTTTTCCATTCCTTATTAACACTGCACTATTTCTTGGTCGACCTTGGTCCAGGAAAAGGGGAGTGCCCAGCACAAAAGTAGTCTCAGAATAACCAAGAGAGAAATCAATTACCTGTGCTATCCTTTGTCCTATCTCTTCCCGGTCACTACTTAGATTCTCGAAATCTTTTCCGGCATAAGTAATCAGCTCCGGACTCACGACAAACTTATCAGTAGGGGATACCTGGCCAAGGAGGACCAAATACTCCTCCCAAGTATTACCGGACAAACCTACAATATCAGTTCCGTCCAGCAGAGAGTACCGGACTACACCGGTTTCTCGGAAGAACCTCTCCTCAGGCATCTTCAAGTTATTTCGCTCTTTTACTTCACAGTTCATCGCGCAATTATACCAACCACCCTTGCATTCACTTCTTGAAGGCACTCCTAGCCAATTACCAAGACATCCAGAAGACTCCAGAGTCTCAGGTCCTCACTCCACAAAACACATTCATACCCACCTGCAAGGACCATCCTTGCATGTACATTTCTGGACAGCTTCACACACCATCGAACAATCACTCTCACCTTAAGTAGCTGTAGGGGAGTATCCTGGAAAAAAGAGCCCCATAGTCTTGAGATTTAGACAAATTTGTGCTATATTTAGCAGTCCTTTTATACCCATTCCAAAACAGGAGAGTGAACATGTCAGTTATTTCAGGTAAAGCGGTCTGGCAAGCACTTATTTCAGACCCATCAGTTGAAGACCTTCCTGCCATCCATGTCCTTAAACCATATGTCGAGGCCATGCCCGAAGTACTCAAGACCATTCTTGATAATAAAGTCACCCTTGCCACCATCACTCAGGCCAGGATCTTATATATTAAGTACTTAAGTTCGGAAAAATTGGCCACTAAACAAGTCATGCAGATTCCACCCGCTTTCTTAGGAAAACGTGATCCTGCAAAATTAGCAGAAGAAGCGGAAAAAGCTGTTATTCAAATTTATCTACTTCTTGAGCAACTTGAGCCAGAACTACCCAAATTTCTCGCGGCAAGGGGTATGTCAGAAGCAGACTATTTTTCTGATTCGACGGGGCTGCAGATGCGGTCAGACTTATACCAAAGTTATCTGGCAGGATCTCTCACTATCGGAGATTTACTTCTGCAACAACCTTTCCTTATAATCAATAACAAATAAATGTTAGTATCACAAACGCCCACCTAGGGCGTTTTTTATTGACCTGCAAGGAGTATCCTTGCAGGTGCTAATCACTAATATCAAGTACAACATCCTTAATAAAGGTATGATCGCTATCCGAGGATTCTTCCACAAACTCCCGATAATTTTTATACGAAATACGTTTGTTCACAGATCCAAACAATCCTAGTATCTCATCTGTATCCAGCCAACTCTGACGATACTTATTCAAATAGTTTCCATAAGACGAATATCTATAATCCTCCAGCCTGCAAGGAGTATCCTTGTAGGCAAATAGATCGATGGGGTTTCTGTGAATATACTTAGTCAGGTATACAAATTGATACTCATCCAAAACACGAACACCCTTATAAGTATCCTGGAATAACGATCCGACTCGTTTATACTTAGAATTAAAATATCGTACATATTTTGTCGTTAAAGACCGCATAAAATGGTCTATCCCATGGTCAGACTCTTGTCTCACGAACAAATGAAAGTGGTTCGGCATCAAGCAATAGGCAAGCAGTTTTATCTCCCCAAAATAGTTTTTCGGCGTTTTCGATGGTGACACTTTCTCCTGCAAGGATACTCCTTGCAGGTCGGGAAGAGATAGATACGAAGACAGGTAAGAGATAAAAACAGAGTAATCCATCTCGTCCATAAAAATTAACCTCTTCTCAACCCCACGATTGTAAAGATGATAATAGCTAAGCGCTTCGTATTCCTTAACCGCATTTTTCGATGGCAATCTCATTTAAGTATACTCTCGACAAGACCTGCAAGGATACTCCTTGCAGGTAAAATCATCCACGATAGGCTTCAACTAGCCTCTTGTAATATTGAGACCCATAGTGTATAATACATCATCTTATTCAAAGGAGGTCATAAGTGTACACTTACAAAGATATCACTGCTTTATCTGGATTCCAATGCCTGAATCTAAACCAGCAGCGGGTAATTTGGGATTCATTGGAAATTCAAAAATTGGCAGATGAAGGTGAAACTAAGGCCGTCAAATTCGTCAATGAGTGGTTTTGCCACGCCGGTATTGTCGCCCTAGAAAAAGGCGGTTTTTTACCGGATATAATTCAGAAAAATTGCTATGGCGGTATACCACATTCATTTACGGACGTTGAAGGCAGTGCCCTCTTTAATGTATGCTCTCCAATCCCACTTCAAAAAGAGATATCACGTCATCAGCCCAGGGTCCTTCACATTTTAAAACAGCACCCAGGATTCTATCGTGTTTACCATAGCGTTCTGTTTCTTGGAGTCGACGGTCAAGGGAAGTACATCACCTGGGAAAAACAGGCAGCTGAAAAACCTTTTAGAGTTTCCAATCTTGGAGAACTAGTTTCTGAATTTTCCGGGTTTGGCTGGGGATCTAGATCCATAAAAACATACCCATCAACAGAGAAAAATCGTTTATATAATGGCTCATGAACTAATGAGCCATTTTTGTGCTTAAAACGTCATAGAATACCCCTAAAGTCGCGTCCGGAACGATTAATGAATAAGTCACTGTAAATTTAGCCTGATTAATCAATGTAAAATAAATACCTGAAGGACCATCCTTGCAGGTGTTTGAATACTTTAGTAGTGTAGTAGGGTGACCTCTATAATATAGATATGCTCAGAACTTACAACACTTTGTTTTTAATGGAATCTCTTGACGGTAAAATCTCCACCGGTGATGTGGATGAACTCGATGTGGATCAAGACTTTAAGCGCATTCACGGCATCAAAGAAGGACTACCTCAGTACTACGACCTAGAAAAAAAGACCGATCCTTTTTCACTAAACAGTGGCAGAGTCATGGCCAAGATCGGCGTCAACACAAGGTCAAAAGAACCGGAAAAAATGGGCTGTAGCTTCATCATCGTCGACAACAAACCACATCTTATCGATGCCGGTGTTCGGTATTTATCCAAGTGGGTCAAGACTCTATATTTAGTCACTACCAATCCAAATCACCCCGCATTCAAGCTGAGAGATTCTCTAGAAAATATCGAGGTTATTTTCTACAAAGACAAAGTCAACTTTGCTGATCTGTTTCATCAAATGAAAAACAAGTATCAAGTCGAGAGAGTCACCATCCAGTCCGGCGGATCGCTGAACGCTGAGCTCCTCAGAAATGGTTTTATCGATGAAGTCTCCATCGTTGTTGCCCCATGTCTTATCGGCGGTAAAGATACTCAATCGCTGGTCGGCGGTGAGTCACTCCACAACGAGCTCGATTTACTAAAAATCAAGGCCTTAAAACTCAAGGGGTGTAGAGTTCTTAAAGATTCATATCTTCATCTAAACTACAAAGTAACAAACCATACAATGATCGATAAAGCTTGACCCAATAACAAGCACTCCCTTGATTTACTATAATCCCGCTAGTTTCAAAATTGAGATCTGCATACCGCTCAAGGCGGTCTTAATTCTGGTATCGTGATCTCCATCCTTAGGAGTAATGTATTGCCCGGTAGACCACTTTGAGTAAAAGGACGTTTCTGGCTGTTCCCACGCCACTCTTCCATCTGTCTTATATTGTGGAATGAATCCTTGCTCTGAATCAGAGTGTACAGTTATGTCTCCTACATAATTTATCTCCTCGGCGCCCAGGCCTTGGAAAACCGCCATAGTCTGAGCCTGGAAAACATCTCCTATACCCATCTTTCGGTAGTTCGTGTCAAGGACAAACGCCATAGCACCTACAGAGTTTTCTTTGATTTTCGAATCTTTGTATGTTATTTTACTCAAATTCGAAAAATCATCAGGTACATCTTCAAATTCACTATTAAAGGGAACAACCAACGTTACAACTTTATCGACCCTATTAAACCATGCATGACAAAAGCCGACTGGATGTTTTTTGCCATCACGAACCTCCCATATTCCAATAAACATTAATTTAACCGTCGGGTTGTTAGGATTTTCTTTGTCAATTGAAGAAATAATAAACTTTTTATCCTGGTGACCGAATGGTACTTCGCTACCGTTAAACAACAGTAGTGGTTTCAAGGTTGGAAACAACTCCATCGCCGGCAAATCGACAATGTTCAGATTCGGCTCACTATAAGTCATATGCTATCTTACCAAAAAAAACAGGCAGCAGTGACACCAAAGTTGACACAAAATAGGCTTCACCAAACCGGCTCCAGTCTTTTATAAATTGATATAATCTATGTATGATTGTCAAAGAATCAATAAATACTCTGAACTTCCCAGAACTAAGACGTATTACATCCCAAAAACGCGAAGACCTGGCCAATCAAAAAGAAGCCCTTGCCGACACAAAACTCTTAAGGGAATTTGCCATGGAGAATGATTTGAAGGACGAATCAATTGAGCTCTTCCTAGAAGAAGCTCTCATCCACCAGCATTTTTTCATGGAAACTCAAGACTCTCTCTATCTGCAAGAAATGAAGAAGGCTATCACTCAAGCCTCTGAATACCTCAAAGCGAACAATCTGACCCATTGGGAATCCCGAATAGCAAGGTTTATGGGACGAATATCTGATTATGAAAAAAATTATCAAGCAGCGGCAGATTACTACAAGGAAGCGATAGCCAAAATTCATCTGGATCCAATATTTTCCAAAAATAAAGCCTTGAGGTTAGAACTAGAAGGCTTTTTAATTATCGATGAATTTCATCTAGGAAATACCGAAGAGACCATTTTGAAGGTAGAAAAACTCTTTCAAGATTACGAACAAACTAGTGAAGGTCTTGAATTAAAAGAAAAAGACTACACCACCTGGGCTATTTGGAGATCAGGATTACTCATCAATTTGTGTAAAACATTAATCGAATTAAGAAAATTGGAACTTTATAGAGAAAAAATTGATGAATGGCTAAGATTAGCAGAAAGTGATTTACTGCCTCCCAAAGAGGTAGAGACCTGGTCTGATTTCAGCTTTCGCCAGAATGAAATCGCGAAAATCAGAGAGGTAATCTAAAACAATTTGTGCCATTTTCACAGCGTGAAAATAATAGAGGACGGGCTGGTAGGGGATAGGGGAAGGAAAGATGACTCTTTCGCCAAAAACCAAAATTTCATATCCCAGACTTGACTTCAAGTAAATATCCCATATAATATAGATTAATCTGAACTTTAACCCAAGGAGTAAAAATGCTTTTATCTGCTGAGCAAGTTGCCGACAAGATCATTCTAATTGGATCACGACCTATTCCGATTATGGAGATATTAGGTCTAGAAAACCTGCCGAATAGTGTTACAAACTGCCAAAGAATTCTTTCTTTGATCAAAATATTGCCTTCAACGGATACGATTACGCGCAAAGAACTCTATGTATACTGTGAAACAGTTTGCCGGTGGTATGATGCAAACAAGAAAGTAAGACGTCTATTCGTTTCATCAGTCATCACCCAGCTAATCGATAAGATTCTCTATTCATGACCCTTTTTAAACCCCGGACAACCCGGGGTTTTTCTGTAATCAGTCCGTGTTTGGCGGATAATAATAGGCACAAAAAACAAGGCCGTAGAATGCCCCTAAAACGGCTTCTGGCAATTTTTGTGGGTAGTTAGTCATGGTCTTAAGGCTTGATATATCCATCCAAAGCTAAAATCGCTATATTTGCGGAAAAACATTCGGGTTTTTCTACAGGTAGGCACAAAATCAAGGAAGGAAGGCACAAACGAAAAGAAATAGGCATATATACGTACCCAGAGGATAGAACAACCCAGGTTTCGGGATTATCTACACATAGTGACGGAGTACAAAACTAAGTTCCCCTGAGCCTGCATTTTGGAGATACGTCGCAAAAGTATTATTGTGCGACATATCATAAATCATTCTTCTCCACCGGCGCAGAGTCCAAAATAGGGAACCGCAGAGTAGCAGCTAACAACTTCTATCCCCAAGCGACACTAACTCATCGTCGACACCTGATTGAAAATAATATAAGAATGATTATCTTTCATCACAAAAACAGCTCCGCTCCCTCTTTGCTTCGCAGGCTCAATAACTATATCAATCCCTATCATCCCCTGGCAGTTATCCACAAAGTTTGCTAAAGTCGTGAAAACTATAGGATTTCGTGAAAACTATTATAAGTTATAGGATGTTATAGAATAATTATAGGCTTATAGTTATAGGCCCCTCTCCCCTTCTTAGCTGTCTGATCAAAAAAATTAATCACCGCGCACAAACCAAACCTACTCTATTGGTATAATCTCTCTATTTTTTGATTTGAGTTTTTGAATTTTTGAGTTTTTTACCCTCCCACCCACGACGTAGTTAGGAATCCAATAGTCATGATTATGGCCACCGTCACCCCGTACTCCACCAGGCTCTCTACGTAGACTCTAGTGGATAACCTTTGCTCCATAATACCCAGGAGCCCATACAGGAGTGATGTGAGCATCAAGCCACCCATAAAAGGTTTAACCGGCCAAAAAGAAAGCGCTCCCGACACCAGCGATGCCACCCAGCTCACTGCGATCGAAAAACGAGTCGCATCCTTAATAAGGTTATTTTTTAGATCTACACTCCAGAGACTGGGAAAGCAAAGGATAAAAGACACTACGAAGACCATCGGCATTACCCACCAGAATGGAAGTTTAAAACTAAGAGTCACGGTATAGAAAAATAGCGATGAAATGAGTGTCAGAATGAAATTTACCGACTTAGCCGCTCGAAATAGCTGAATTGTCCTTATCGAAGCCACTGAGAAAATGTTCTCGATCAATAACACTCCGTACATCCCTATCGCAAAAAGAACAAAGTACATCACTCTAAAGATATCTGCCAATAAAATCGAGCTCTCAAGCTGAAAGGCTCTGCCAAACATTCTAGGTACCGCCGTCGGCAAAAAATTGGAAAACAACCCACTTCCCAAAGTAAACATCGTAGGCAAAACCATCAAAGTGATCCACTCGAAACCTTTTAGGTCATCAAACAAAACCCAGACAGCCAAGATGTAAGCCAGGCCCGAAACGGCGAGGTACAAACCAAATCGGAAGTCCACCGAGGCAACCGTGGTGAGCCAAAGACAAACTGCCAAAATTCCGCTCACTATGATAAAGCGTGTTCTTTTCGACATATTAAGCAAGATTAGACCAGACTTCTACCACATCATCAAGTTCTGTTAATAGTTCAAGTAGTTCCGACAATCTTTTCTTATCCCCTTCGGCCAGGGAAACCGTGGGTATGGGCACAATACTAGTCATATAAGACACCGATCCTGGGCCTCCCAGCTTAGCTTCATGCTTATCTAAGAGGTTTTTTACCTCACCGGAGGTTCTGTTCCGGTTATCCGTCACGGCCGTAATTAAGATACCCACGCCGAAAGGTCCATAAGCTTCATAGATCACCTCCTCGGACAACACTCCACTTCCCACCCCCAAAGCCTTATCTATGGCTCTTTTGATGTTCTCCATCGGCATGTTCACCGCCCTGGCGTCTTCCACACAGGTTCTAAGAAACGGATTGGCATTTATATCGCCAGAACCGCCCTTTTTGACCGCTATATGGATCTGTTTTGCGATTTTAGTAAAAACGGAGCTTCGTTTGTTATCTTCAATGGCTTTTTGGTGCTTAATCGTCGACCATTTTGAGTGTCCTGACATATCTTCGATTATAGCAAAGGTCCAATTGCCAAATTCACTTGACATCCCTCCTAAACTTCTCTATCATTTCTCAGAATGAACAATGACAACTCCCACGACCTTCAGCAAAACGCCATCAAAGCCGCGATTGCCCGCAACTGGAACGAAGCTATCTCTTTCAACGAAAAGGTTTTAGAAATTAGCCCCGATGACATTCCCACCCTCAATCGACTGGGTATCGCCCTTTCCATGGCCAAACAAAATAAAAAAGCCACCGAAAACTTCCACAAAGTCTTGGCCATTGATCCCCACAATCACATCGCCCGCAACAATCTAGCTAGACTCAAAGCCAACAAAAAACAAGGGCTAGCCAACCCCTATCTTCAAACAGTAAGCTTTATTGAAGAACCAGGAAAGTCAAAAGTCGTGCCGTTAGTGAGTCAGGGAGAACCTAAAATATTCTCCTCCCTAAATATCGGTGAGCCAGTTGAGCTTACTACCGCCAAGCACAAAGTCAAGGTCGGCAAGGACGGGACCTTTATCGGTTACCTACCGGACAATATTTCCAGTCGTCTTCTTAAGCTCATTGTCTCGGGCTACAAATACAAAACCGTGATGAAATCAGTGAACCCCAAAAATCCCCAAGTCTTTATCCAAGAAATCCACACCTCCAAAAAACTTCACGGTATCCCCTCTTTCCCACTAGACGAAAGGGAGCACTTGCCATCCCTATCCGCCGGGGAGTCGAGTGAGACCCCTCCCTTAGAGCTTTACGACCCCTTGGTAGGTGATGAAGGATAGATTACTTCAGCCAAACTATAATCCCCTTTTCCTGATCCACAGAAACTAGTTTTTCAGTCTTAACACAGTCCATCTGATCGGTGAGTAGTGACTCTGTATATGGATACTTACCAACAATATTAAACAAGCACCCTACTCCCTGGACATCATCGGTTGAGTCAGATTTTACCTCTACCACTCTCAATCCAGCCGACTCCAGCTGCCTTGCAACCTGAGTACCCAGTCCCGGTTGCCCAGACAGATTGTTTACCACCAGGTCCACATTTTCACCCAATATTGATTCCAACACAAACTTATTTTTAGTCCATAAAGAGGCCACCGAATTGAAAATCACGAACTCCTTACCATCTGGATCTACAGTCGTATCAAATATCTTTTTAGGGATATCCATCTCCAAGACTTTTTTAGATGTCACAGAATCAGTCAAAAGTTTCCGGATTAAAAATCGATCCCTCAAGCTTAAGTCTGTCTTGAGGTCAATTCTATGAAGACTAGCCAGCACTTCTTCTACCGAAGGGCTGCCGTGTACTCTAATTGTCCTGGCTATAGTCACACCCATCGAGAGGCCGAGTGACCTCTCCGCTATTTCGTAAGGATTTTTTTCCAATACTCCATAATCCCAAAGAGAAGAGACTGGATATCGAGCATCAGAGTTAAATATTTTAATCATCAAGTTACTCGGAAAAGAAACCCACCCCACCACTTCTTCATCAGGACGCAGTATTAGAAGGCCCACCTTACTCTCACCAATAATCACAATATTCATTCCCATGCGATTGGAATAAATACCCTGACGCACCACTCTTAAAACAAGTATTAGAAACAATACTACCAAGAAGATGATCCCCAACACCTTCCCGATCGCAGTTTTAGAACTCTCCTTCATAGATTTCCTTTAAAGCTTCATTTTGTTTCGACCGGTACCGGCTTAAAGTTTCAGTATCACGTTCAAACTTTTTCATAAGCTGTCCCAAGTGCAATCCACTGACAAAGTGAGGAAAAATTACATACGAGGCACCCGCTTTGTAGAGCTCAGCCGCTTGCGAGGCAGACTCGGCATCTACAATTACCGGTACTTCGATGCCCCTGGTCTTCAGCTCGGTAAGCACCGCAAGTGAGTCATCAATATCTTTAACTGTCGAAATCACCATCTTGGCTGCAGCCATATTACAAAGATCTATGACATCAGGGTCCGATACATCGGCAAAAATAGCCAGACCACCTCTTTTTTTAATTTTTTGAACTATCTCCGGATTAAAGTCTACTACCAGCACAGTTTCCCCACTTTTACTCAAGAAAGACATGATACTCCTCCCTGTCCGATCTCCGCCCAAAAGCACAATATGCTCTTTCAGAGTTGCCGACTCCCCTTCCCTACCGGTCGATTTAAACCATTTTGGCATCACTCGAGTAAGACTCTTGTAAAGGAATCGAGTCCCCGACATCAGCATGGTGGAGAGAACCATCGAAATCAGCCCCGCCACCGTCACGGCCGAGATCAGCTCATTCCCCCATAGCGAGGCTCCGAGACCAATAGACATGACGATGAGTCCAAATTCCGAAATTTGAGTCATGTTTAAACTTACCGAAAAAGCCGTTTTACTTTTTAGACCGCACCACAAAGAAGCCATCCATGTGACCAGGAACTTGCCTACCACCGCCATCAAAACAATCTCAGCAACCAACACCCAATTAATTGAGCCGGAGCCCACCGTCAGACCAAGCAACACGAAAAAAATCGTCAAAAAGATATCTCGAAGTGTCCGGACTTTGCTTACTATCTGAAAATGTCCCCATCCGGTAGAAAGAGAAAGTCCGGCTAATATTCCACCCACCTCAGGCGTAAGCTGGAGTACATTAGTCGAAAA
>CAZUFH010000026.1:8499-11701 GCA_964618885.1 uncultured Pseudomonadales bacterium | reverse complement strand
AAAAACTCAAAAAATCAAAAAATCAAAAAAGCAAAAGGAGAGAGGGGGTTTTATGTGGATGTAGGAGCGTATCACCCGAAGCTGCTTTCGAACACCTACCTCTTCTATAAGAAGGGCTGGAGGGGGATATGTGTGGATCCGAACCCAGAAATGGCAAGCCTTTTTCGAGTAGCGAGGCCGAGGGATGTGTTTTTGAATGTGGGGGTGGGGGGAGCCAGGGGTGGCAGTTCTCAGATGACGGATGACAGTAAAGCCTGGATGCCGGATCGGGTCCGGCATGACAAAACTGGAGAAATGGAGTACTGGATGTTTGAGGATGGGGCGGCGAATACCTTTTCGGCTGTGCAGGCTAAGAAAAATCAGGAGGAGGCGGGGAGAAAGTTAATTGGGACTAGAAGGATTCCTATTTGGACGCTAAAGAAAATATTGGATCGGTATGTGCCGAAGGGGCAAAAAATTGATTTGCTGTCGGTAGACGTGGAAGGGATGGATGAAGAGGCCTTGAGATCAAACGACTGGAAAAAATACCGACCAACAATGATTATCGCGGAGGACCTTAGGTTTGACTTGGAAAAATGGGTTGATGGGAAAATGCCTGCAGGGCCAGGCCTTGCAGATTGGGGACCTCTAAGGCCTGGCCCTAGGGGAGGCTTGGGGGTGGTGTGGTTTTTGATGGAGAAGGGGTATAAACTGGTGGCGAAGACGCCGTATTCATTAATTTTTAAAGCTAAATGAGTGACAGGGAAGAATCTAGTTATTTTTATCCATTTAAACGCGGTTTGGCGGAGAAAACTGATATTGTCAAAGGTGCCTTTTTTGATATAAAAATGTTTGAGAATGATCCAAGATGGATAGTTAAGGAAATATCGGCTTTTGATGACAAAAAGATGACCTTTGAAAGATTTAGAGATGAACTACAGGGAGCTGACAGAATGATTGAGAGGTATGGGTCAAAGTTGAAAAGATTTATTCCTGACCATCATTTGGTTTTTTTAACAAACCCAAATGGGGAGAATAAAGGATACATCGCAATGAAAAGAGTTGATGGAGTGGATCTGATAAACATGAGAAGATTATCAAAAAAACAAGTGCTACGACTGGAAGATTTATTGGAATCTTCGGTAGATTTTTTTAGGGATTCAACTTTAGGAACTGGGATGATGGGCTATTTTCCTGATCTGATGCCAAAACGGCCGGACTCTGTGTGTCGTCTTGGAAATCTAATGTGGGGGTCTGTTGAGGATAAAAAGGATTTTTATTTGATTGATAATTTCCCCCTCGTAGATAGAATAATTACTAGTATTTGGGCAAATCATCTTGAATTAGCATTGAAAACATTTGAAAGAGAAAAACAGGCACAGTTTTCTAGGGGATTTATCGAGAAAGTAGTTTTGGACATAAAAGCCGTTGCCGAAGAGTTACGAGAGTTTAATTATCCGGGATGGCTGAAAAGGGAGACCGGTACTTAAGGTGTTCAGTGGGTGGTAAAATAAGATTTGCTTAAGATGAGTAGCCTAAAAACCTTTATCAACGAGTGGGTAGTCGATTTTTTTAGATTTCTAAAGGTGCTTTTGGGGTACTTTGGGAAAGTCTATTTGCAGCCTAAGTTTGCGGCATTTGAATCGGTAAAGACAGTAGTGGTGGGTAAGATGTATAGCCAGCGGGGAAAGCACTCTCAGCTAATTATTAACTACTCGATAGTGACTGTAATGGTGCTGTCGGTAACTCTTGGACCTTCTTTGGTGGTCAATGATTCTCAAACACAGGCGGTATTTTCTCTTGGAATTGGCAGTAAATTTGCGTTTGCTCAGGAAAGTAGTGCCTCTGGGGCGATAGGTGGGACGACCCAGGTGCTGGGTTTGACGACGGATACAGTCGAAATTGATCCTCTAACGCAAGTATCGGACAAGCCACGAGCCGATATCCTTGACTACACAGTAGAAGATGGAGACACTCTGGCGGCGATTGGGAAGAAGTTTGGGGTGGACACGGACTCGATCAAATGGCTAAATAAGGATCTGAATGAGAAAAAAATAAAACCAGGGACGGTCCTCAAAATCCCGCCAGTGACAGGTGTGGTCCATGCGGTAAAGGGTGGGGAAACTATTTACTCGATTGCGAAAAAATATAATGTGTCCGCTCAGGCAGTGGTCGATTTTCCTTTCAATGAATTTACAAATGACGAGACCTTCTCTTTGGCCATAGGTCAACAGTTGGTAATCCCTGATGGTGAAATGCCGGATGAAGTAATACTTTCACCAAGATCGAATCTGGCCACCTCACTCACTCCTAACGCCGGGGCGGTCTCGGCTACGGGGAACTGGATCTGGCCTGCGGCTGGAACAATTTCTCAAGGGTTTAAGGCTTGGCACAAAGGAATTGACATCGCGAGTCGAGATGGAGGTGCAATACTTGCAGCAGACTCTGGTACGGTTATTGTCGCTAGCTGGCTGGATAATACTGGCTATGGAAACAGGGTAATGATTGATCATGGAAATGGAATAAAAACGTTGTATGCTCACCTGAGCAAATTCTCGGTAGTAGTAGGTCAGACGGTGAAGAGAGGCGACAAGATAGGCGACATGGGGAGCACCGGTCGCTCGACCGGGACGCACCTTCACTTTGAGATTCGAGCAGATAAGGGGAATGCAAATCCGCTGGTTTCATTGAAGTGATTTAACCTGCAGGGCCAGGCCTTGCAGATCGGGGACCTCTAAGGCCTGGCCCTGGGGAGATGGTAGAATACACGTATGGTAGATCAGGCAAAATTATGGATACGAGCGGGAAAAGGCGGCAATGGAGCTGTCAGTTTCCGACGGGAAAAATTTATCCCTAAGGGCGGACCGGACGGTGGAGACGGCGGTAAGGGCGGAAATGTCTATATGGAGACGGACAATAATCAGAATACTTTAGATGATTTTGCTCACCGGCAGAAGTTTGAAGCTCAGGATGGGGGTAAGGGGATGGGTAAGAAGATGTCTGGCCCGAAAGGGGAAGATCTTATTATCAAGGTACCTCTAGGAACAATAGTGACACTAAGGCCTCTTACGAAGAGTGAAATTGAGACAGAAAGTATCAATGTCCGAGGTATGCCTCAAGGGAGAATAGGGAGATTGCAGCCAAAAGTGATTCCTACAGTCGAGTCGCCGGAAAAAATAATTGATTTTGATAAAGTGGGAATGAGGGAGCTAATTGCCAAAGG
>CAZUFH010000026.1:603-8399 GCA_964618885.1 uncultured Pseudomonadales bacterium | reverse complement strand
ATTCCGGGGCTAATTGAAGGAGCCAGTGAGGGAAGGGGCTTGGGCATTAAATTTCTGAAGCATATTGAAAGAACTAAGGTGCTGATTCATCTGGTGTCGGCAACTTCAGGAATCGGGCGGGAAGACCCCGCCCCTACGGCGTGGGAAAATTATCAAAAAATCAGAAAAGAACTGATGAGTTATGGGTCCGAGATTGAGAAAAAGGCGGAGTTAGTCGTGCTGAGTAAAATCGACCTCATAGAAGGAAAAACTCAAAAACTCAAAGAATCAAAAATTCAAAATATTGTGAAATACTTTAAGAAAAAGAAAGTGGATTTGCTACCGATATCGTCAGCTAATCAAAAGGGAATAATAGAGTTGAAAAAAAAGTTAGAAGGAGTATAAACGAAATGTCTAATACAGGATCCTTTCAACAGTACTCAGGGTAGGGACGGTAAGATATTAACGGCATTCGTTGACGTATATTCCTCGGGCATTTTTTTGGGCACAATTTATGCCGTTGCAATCGGAAGTACAGTATGTAAATCCACATGTGGGAAATGAATCTACGAACAGCTTTTGACATATGCCTGTCCGACAGCCGTATAGAGACAGGCAGACTTCTTGACCGCTACAACCTTCGACCAAGTCGGTATAAAGCTCATTGGGAGAAAACTGGGCAATGGTATTTGGACAGTAGGTGATGCGATTTCCTTCTGGATCGGCTTTGTTACTCATATCTGCATAGACGGCGAATTTTTGAGGACAAGTGGCACTTTCGCTGGTGCCACTATAGAAAGAGTATGGCTCTTTGGTGTTTGGATCACATGGAATGGAGGCCAGGTATGGCTCTAGGACATTACTGCCACATTGACTGAGAACTGTGGAAGGGGGATAACAGTCGTGATCGGCGTAGTAGGCTTCGAAGGCGCCCTTTATCTGATAAAGATCGGCTTTGCGGCGAGCGTCGTAGCCCTTTAGTATTTGCAACATGGGATTGAGACCTACAAGGGCGGTAAGTCCAAGAATAACGAGGATGCTGATGACGATAAGTAGCTCTGCCAGGGTGAAGCCGGAATCATTTTTCATTTTATATTTTAAATTGTACATTCATTTATGGATCTCTGTCGTTGCACTCGGGACCCTGAGGCCCACATCGCGGGATGACGGGTACGTCATTTTGTCTCTACTAACCAGTAGTTGAAGGAGACATCGCTCGTAAGAGATGCCGGAATGGCGACGGTAAAGCCGATACCGCTTTGCTTTGATTTGAGGTAGAGAACCTGATTGGAAGTATCCGAGATTGGGGTGAGGTAGATAAGGGTGCTATGGGTAACTTTATTGTTGGCTATAGCGATTTCCGCTGAGTTACTTGCGATAGTGGCGGTGCCGATAGTGGTATTGGAAGTTGTTGCTGCCGACATGGTGGCTGATAGATCATCATTGCCTGAAGCAATGACAAGCCCGTTCGTGGTTAACCTGTCAAAATTGGCCGAATCGGAAGCAATGGTGGAAGAGCCGACGGCGAGAGTGCCGGAAACGGTAGCGGTGCGAGTGTCCAGACCCGCGGCGTAGAGAATGCCAGTTATGAGGAAGTCACCGTTGACGACCACTTTGCCATCGGGATAAAGAGTCATGAGATTGGCCAGGAGGTGAATTGCTTTATCGCCGGTGGGCTGGATGTAGAGGTCACTCTCGAAAGAACTTAGAGACTGGGTAAAGACGGAGCCGTTGGCCAGTAGATCATTACTATATATAGTATGGACACTGAGGGAGTTCAGGGCTAGGTCGGATGGGAGAATGGCTGAAGTAGTGGCGAGAGGGGAAAGAGTGAGAGGGTCTGCCATGGCGGACAGGTCTCCGGAAATAGTGGCGGCACTGATCTCTCCAAATAGAGAATCGTATGAAGTGTACTTGGCTTGAAGATCAGAGAGAATGGCGGAGGCCGTGGAGTACTTTTCGTTTAATAAATCCAGCTGAAGAGTGAGATTGTCGACGGTTTTGCTTTTGATATTGTCGGCGTATAAAGTGCCGGAGACAGTGGCATCGATGACTTTGAGCTGGTCGATGTCGGCTATGGGGGAAATAAGTTTGTTGCGGATGGTGAGGTTTTGCGCTAACAAATGGGTGACTGTTTGAGTGCCAACTTGTAGATTGGCAATGATACTTTGGAAAAAAGAAGAAACTTCTTTGGTTTCTTGGCCGTCGATCTTGAGAATGAAGGAGTTATCGGCCAGCGCAATTAGCTCCGGAGCTAAAACGACCGGATTGAGTAAGCCGGTGTTGGGGGTGTTGGCGGTGTTTTCGGGATCGTTGATGACGAAGCCCACTATTTCACTGATCCGGGTATTGGTCCATTGGACACTGTCAAACCGGGGTGCAGATAGACGAAAAACAATATCCGTCGGAGTAGAAGAGTAGATGGCGAGAATATTATTTTGAGGATCAACTTCGTACCAGGTTTTGGCCTGACTACTGGGAGTAAGAAGGACTGAGAGTTGGTCGATATTTTCTTTGAGATTGGTCGTTTTGGAGAATAGCCATAGATCGGAACCTTTGGGCTGGGCATCGAGATCGATAAGGGTGCGGTAACCAACCCCATTCACCGATTCGGAAACATTTATTTTGCCCATAACTTCTTCTTTGATACCGATGGTACTGGATAAATATGTTGCGTATTTTTCACCGTTTATGGTATATGGAGGGTCGACAGTTCCGACGTCGATCTTGCCTGTGCCGCCACCGACAGTGACGGTACCACCTACACTTAGTGTTGAGCTAATGGCGGCTGTCCCGGTGACGTCGAGGGTATCGGTGGGGGCCACGGTACTACCAACCCTCAGTTTGGAGGCTACTTTCCAGTCGCCGTTGGTTAACTGATTGTTAAGAACGTCAATTGTAAGTGTGCCGGAATCATCTGCGATTTGGTTGACGTAAATACCTGTCCAGGTTTGGGTACTACTTCCTAAAGAGTAAGTGAGGTCGGTATGAGGTAGAATGTGTCCTTCGGTTTCTAGTACAGCGAGTACATTAGTGATGGGGGTCGTAACGGCGTTAAAACCAATTCCAAGAGGGTTTAGAAAAAAAGATTGGATATCGTCGTTGGAAC
This sequence comes from uncultured Pseudomonadales bacterium, assembly GCA_964618885.1. Classification (GTDB taxonomy): domain Bacteria; phylum Patescibacteriota; class Microgenomatia; order UBA1400; family MFAQ01; genus UBA10133. The sequence continues at coordinate 5,311 of CAZUFH010000026.1, read as the reverse complement.
CAGAGAGGTGAACCAGGGCCGAACTCGTAGCAGTAGATCCTAGATTAACTGAGTCGGTAATGTTCGTGGGGGAGAGTGCTTGTGAATTTCTTTGCCAAAAACCAGACGTCCCTGACCCGGTCGGATTGAACCAGGATAGATTGCCAGAGCCATCGTTTGTGAGGGTACTGTCCACTGCTCCCTGGGCAGTGGGCAAAGTGTAAATGAGATTGGCAGCAAGTGAGGCCGGAGACTTGAAACCGGTGTAGCTACTTCCGTTGGCATCGGCTTCCAATAAGCGGAGATCACCCTCATTATCAATAGAAATGGCGGTCGTAAAAGTAGGGGCGTCACTAAAAACAGCGAGCAAAGTACCTGTTTCGTCCGTCAGAGTATTGAGGAGCATGGCTGAGTTACCGGTGGAGGCGAGATTGGAGGAGGCATCGGTGAAGACTGCTCGGCTGGGAGTAAGACCGGAAAAATTGATGGTTCCTGAGGAAGTAATACCGGTAAGACCGGAGGCAACTCCGGTAGTGGAGATGTCCCAGCTGGTGGAGTCGACGGCAACGGTGTTTAGACCTCCACCAATAGTAACGGCACCGGTGGAACTGCCGGTATTGATATTGGTCGCAAAGTTTGAGGAGACATTGAGATCGATGATGCCTCCGGTGGAGTTGATGATGCCGGTGTTGGTAATGCCGACGACTGCGGCGATAGCGCCGGACGAATTTACCTGAAATAGATCACCAGAACCAACGGTAAATAGAGAAAGAGGGGTTGTGTCACCAATACCAACATTACCGGTGTTTATCCAGGAATTTTCGGCGGCAGTGCCGGCAAGATGAACGAGGGCAGAGGCAGTAGCGGTGGAACCTAGGTTGAGAGAATCGGTGATATTGGTAGGAGCAAGAGAACCATCGGTTCGCTGCCAATAGCCGTTGATGCCCGAACCACCCATGGGACTGAACCAAGAAAGATTACCTGCCCCGTCATTTGTCAAAGTACTGTTCGCGGCACCCTGAGAGGCGGGAAATGAAGTAGTAACATTGTTAATTTTGACGATGTTTCCGGTACTATTGACCTGAAATAAAGAGCCGGTACCAATAGATAGCGTTGAAACTGGATTGGTAACGCCAATGCCGACATTGCCGTTTCCTAAGATTGTTAGCATGTCTGCGGCAGAGTCACCGATTTGAAGGACCTCGTCGGCAGCACCTAGGTCGACGGTGGATTTGATAGAAAAAGCTTCGGTCGTGGTGCCTCCGGCTGCTTTGGAGGAATTGAGTATTATCTGATCGGTGGAAGTAAGAATAATGTCTCCAGTTCCGGAGTTGAGAGCGAGGGAGGTGGTGGTAGTGGCATTGCCAAGAGTGATAATTCTGGCGGTGGCATCCGTGCCGATGTTGATATTACCGGTCGAGGTCGAGCCAAGTGTCAAAGATTGTTTGTTGGTAGTAGCTAGTATTCCGTCGCCAGAGAGATAGGTGGCGTTGCCTGCGGTGTTGGCAGAGATAGAAGCGACGGGTGTTCCCGAAGCCATATTCAAGACGGCAAACTTGGCGGAGGCGGTGGATTGACCACCGATTAATAAATCGAGAGTGGAGTTCTTGGGGTAAAGGGCGCCGTTGTCCGAGGCCCAAAACTGATCATTGGTCACTGCAGCCGTGATGGCAGCATCGAGATCATCGAGAACGTCTTGAACCGTAGTGGAGCTGGAGTTCGCGAATTCATCAAAAACCCCGATTAAAGAAGCTCCCGAAGTGATATTGCTGATGCCGACATCATTGAGACCAATCGCCCCGATGTAGAGATCACTCCCGGTAGCGATATGGATGTCACCATTGACATCGAGCTTGTAGGCCGGATTGGTAAGTCCAATGCCGACGTCGCCAGTACCGCTGAAAGTAAAGTCAAATCCGGCCATAGCGACATCGGTGGTGGCATCCAAGGTCATGGCATCTTTAAACTCAGTAAAGTCGAGAGAGTCAGGCGTAATGCTGGCCGCGCCAATAGTGGCCCAAGTTAGAGTACCTGCGCCATCGTTTTGAAGAACGCCTCCGGTAGTATGAGAGGCGGGCCAGGTATAACTTAGACTATTGAGAGTAGTTCGGCCAGTAATGATAGTGTCGGCGGCGGACAGGGTGAGGGGCTGATTGGACGTCGTATTGATAGTCGGGGTGCCAAAGAGGGTGAGAGCGCCTGAAATAGACGCGGTGCCGGTAACTAGAAGGTCGCCTCCGAGAGAAGTGAGATTGGCTCCGGAAACAGTAAAGGTATTATCGAGAGTGGTGGCACCGTGCAAAGTCAAGGTTCCCGGAGTGGTAGTGGAGCCGATGGTATTTATAGATGAGGCTCCAGTGCCAAGGGTGGTGTTTCCAGAAGAAGTGAGAGTCGTAAATGATCCGGAGCCTGCCGTACCTCCTCCAATCGCGCCGGGTGCAGCGAATGTTGCTCCACCCAGCGAAGAGGCATTGATAGTTCCGGAACCAGAGTAGTCAAGAGAAGCACCGGTACCGACTACCATAGCAGCTGTGGTATTCGTAGCACTGGTGATGCCGGAAAAGGGAATGGAGGAGGCTGAAATACCAACCGTACAAGAGAGAGCGCCGGTGGCATTTGTAATAGTGCAGCCTGTGGAGCCTGAACCGCCACCAATTAAGATATCACCCGTACCAGTGTTATTTAAGTTTAGGGGGTCGGAACCCTTGGCATCGATAGAGAGAGCTATGTCCCCGTCATCACCGGTGGCGGCGAGAGTGACTGTACCTCCGGTGGCCGCATTTGTAATGGTGACTTCGTCCACTGCAGCAGCGGTGGTTCCAAAGCGTAGTGATTCATTGCCATTACTGTCCAAAATATCTCCTCCGGAAACTTGAAGGTCGTCGGCAATTATTGTTTTAGTACCGGTATTGTTGATAGTGAGATTGCCTGAGATGTCGACAGTGTGAGAAGAGTAGGTTACTCCGTCCGCATAAGTGAGTCTTAGTTGCTCGATAGTAGAAAGTACATCGAGCTTGGCGTCTGGCCCAGTGGTACCAATACCGACGTCACCACTAATAAGAGCATTGCCGGTAACATCTAGTTTTTCGGATGGAGATGTGTTGCCAATGCCGAAGTTGCCCGTATTGATAAAAGAATTTTCACCTGAAGTGCCGGCGAGATGGACGTAGGCAGCTGAAGTGGCGATGGCACCGATGTTGACGGAGTTCGTAATTTGTAAGGGAGTAAGGGCACCTGAGTTGAGCTGCCAATTACTGCTACCACCACCGATGGGAACACCGTTGACCAAGTATTGGCCCGTAATATCCACGTTGCCACCATTGGTGACGGTAAACACAGGAGTGCCGGACACTGAGGCTGAGATCAAATTACCTGAGCCTATTTGATTCACAATGAACGCAGAGTTCGTTGCAGTGGCATTGATGGAAGTTCTACCGTCGGTCGCTACCCAAAAGCGATCAGTTTCGGTGGAGCCGGAGGTCAGAGAGATAAGTCTACCGGTAGCAGTATCATTTCCGACGTAGCCGGAGATCAGAGAGCCAGAGGTGAGATTGGCGTTGGTGATTCTAAAAGAGTCTTCGGTGGTGGTACCTCCGAGTGCCAGTATTTGACCGGAGCCAATGGCATCTGGCTGAAGAATAATGTCGCCTCCGGAGTTTGCTGAGGTCGTAAGAGCCAGAGACTGACCCTCGATAGAAAAAGTACCGGAGTTGGAAATGATGGAAGGGGAACTGGCTGAGATATTGATGTTGCCATCGTTGTCCACTACCGGCACTGTATTGATGGTAGCGGAGGCGGAGGCAGGATACCCCTGGAGGGTTTCGGAGTTGAGGGCGAAACCAACGGTGGCAATTTGCTGGCGGGGGGGGAGGGTTTCGGCGCCAATGGTAATTTCAAGGAAGACATCTCGGTTGTCCGTGAAAACTGAAGAATTAATTTCGGCTCCACAGACCCCGTCGCCAATGAGGGTATTAAAGATTCCGTCTTGGTCTGGGGTAATAGAACAGGTGCCGGAAGTATACAGCTGGGTGCCCGGAGGAGCCAGTTGATTGAAAAGCTTAAAAACGACACTGACTGCGGTGGTAATAGGTGTCCCGCCCGAGTCGGTGAGCCGACCTTGGAAGGAAAGCTGTCTCTTGGGAGGAGTAAGAGCCGTGGCGGCGGCACTGGGACTGGCTTGGCTAATAATTTGGTTGTAGGCGAAGATGGCCATAGCGGTAGTAGCTAGGACTAGCAAGGCAAGATTGAGGTAGGGTGTCCAAGGCAGGGCATTGTAGCGGTCATAGGCTCGCGCCAGCCTGCCTCTAGGAGTAGTAAGTTTATTTTTTCGGTGACTTAACCTCTCGATCCAAGCGAGAGGAGCCAGGGATTGGGGGACGGACCTTATTTCAAAGGGATTTTGAGGGATGTAACCTTGCTCAAAGCAGAATTTAGTGAGTTTTTTAATAGACGATTGGCGTCTGTTGATCACGGAGGTACTAGTGTGAGATAGTTTGAGGTAGGTTACGTAGGTCGAAAGGAGGTGTTCGCTCAGAATACTGACGAGATTGTGATTGGAAAAGGGAGTTTGTTTGGCAGTCCAAAGGAAGAAGTGATTGAGATCCGAAAGATAGTTTTTGACGGTAGAGTGGGATTTTTTTTCTTTTTCCAAATATGATTTGAACTGTTCGAGGATCTTTTCGGAAGAGAGGGAGGGGGTGGAGTGAGACCCGCCTGCCGGACGGGCAGG
>CAZUFH010000026.1:0-593 GCA_964618885.1 uncultured Pseudomonadales bacterium | reverse complement strand
GGGTTCCCTCCTAGCGATGACGGACCGGAAGAGGGAATCAAAACTGATGATGATGTAGTCTGATGGGTTTCAATTTTTTGAGAAGAAACATTCTTTTGGTCCAAAAACGGGACATAGTGATTTTGACCATCGATGTTTTTTGATATAGTATGAGCTGTGAAACGGTTTGTAACACCGAATTTCACGCTAAGAAATGTCGAGAAACGGCGGATGGAGGCCAGACGCCGGGCCGTGGTTGAGGCAGGGGTGAAGGTGGCCTTCTGAGTCTGCAGATAGTTTTCTAGATAAGAATCAATATGCTGGAAGATATCTTTGACAGTAGGGGTTTCAATATTTTCTCTAAAGAGTGGGGAGGTACAGAAGGCGAGAAAATGACGGAGATCGGAGAGATAGTTCTTGACCGAGACTGCAGAAAGACCGGCTTCAAATAAGAAGGAGGAGAAAAGCTTGAGAAGTTCTACTTGATCGGGCAGGAGCATAGAATAATCTAAATTTTAGATTTTAAATTCTTTATTTAGCTTGCGGAAACAATTAATAAAAAGATAATTGGCAGGACAAAGATAAGACCAGCGGTGAGAAGCTCAGGGAGGAGG
>CAZUFH010000025.1:2221-12126 GCA_964618885.1 uncultured Pseudomonadales bacterium | reverse complement strand
AGCTCTTATAGCATTTGATATGATATAGATATATGCAAACAAATGTCGTTTCTTCCCTAGAAAACTCCCTCACTTTCGCCGGCAATCAGTTCCTCGTCGGCATCCTTAGCATTCTTCCTAGTGTCTTCGGTGCCTTGATTTTATTTCTCTTAGGCTGGATTCTGGCCGATTGGTTAAAGACCCTCACCACCAAAATCGTCAACATCACCAAGGTTGGTTCCCTTTTTAAAAATCCTGCCGTGACCGACTTCCTAAAAAATGCCCAAGTTTCTCAAAAAATCGAAGTCATCATTGGTGAAGTTGTTAAATGGTTGGTCGTTGCCCTCTTCTTTGTCGCCAGTATCAACATTCTCGGCATTACCTCTATCAGCTTTTTCCTAAACAGTATCATCGCCGGTATTCCCACTCTCATCGCCGCCATTATTACTCTAGCTATCGGTGTCGTCGTCGCCGGTTTTCTGGAAAAAATAGTCAAAGGCTCTCTTGGGTCATCAGATCCCTCCACTTCACGTTTGGTGAGCAAGGCGGTCAGTTATGCCGTCATGACTTTCTTTGTTTTGTCCGCTCTCTCTCAGCTCGGTATAGCTAGCTTCTTTATTAACACCGTTTTTATCGGCTTTATTTTCGCTCTAGCTCTCGCCCTCGGCATCGGTCTCGGACTTGGATCAAAGGATCTCATCAAGACTCTCCTGGAAACCTGGTACAAAAAAATCGAAAAATAATTCGAAAATCTTCCCATCGAGCGAGACGTTGCAAACTATGATAGAAAAGAAAGATTCAGCCAGCCAGCTCGAGACATCTCCCGAAAAAAAAGAATTCAGTGGATCCTATGGTTTTGTAATTAAGCCAGATTCTAAAACTCAAGAAAAGGCACAGGCTATAGCTATAAAATTGGCTCCGTGGGCAGAATTCCAAACAACAATTCCTCACATCACTCTTTATCATGGACGAATTAAACATCTACCCCTCAAGGTAGTAAAAGAGATTCTCGCAGAATTAAAAGAGCATCGAGGAGAAAGTTTGACGCTTGATTCATTCGAAGTTTATGGAGGCAACTTCTTATTTTGGGATGTCAAAATGACTGACATTCTTCCCCCTATGCACAAAAAAGCTCTGTCGATATCAGCATATCTCGAGAAGGATGGAATTGCGATGGCACATGATGAGGGATTAAAAATGACGTCAAAAGAATTGGATAACATAATGAGATATGGTCACCCTTTGGTTTTAGAGAGGTACGTTCCTCACATTACCTTGGCTTACGACAGTCATGGTTTAACTCTATCTCCACAACTCCCCTTGGCACCCTGGGGGATAGAAATTGATGACGTGCTTTTCGCTGAAATGGGTAAATATGGTGCTGTCGCTCGAATCGTCGATATATAAAAATCGAGCGAGATTTTACCACCAAAAAACCCGAGGTCGATTTCTCTAGTCGGGTTTTTTTGGATCGAACCAATTACTTGGCGCCGATTTTAAACATCTTGGTTCCGCATGTTGGACAAACGGACTTGACGGCTGGCTTACCATTTTTCATGGTCACTCTCTCGAATTCACTCACTTCTTTTTTGGCTCTACATTTTACACAATAGATCTGCATTTACTTGGTTCACCCCCTTTCTTTTGTTTAGTGCCTGGATAAATAATTCCAAATAGCAAGCTCCAAGGCTAGGACAAGCATAGTCAGGATCAAGGTCTTTGTCAAGTCTGCCTTAAAAAATTTCTTTTCACCTGGTAAAGGTTCCACCACCACTCTTTTGGTTCCCGTTTTTAGCCATTCACTCTTTATTACAAATCCTTCGGCCCCTTGCTTTCTTTGGGAGGTCATCACTTTAGCTTTTTTGGTTTTTCTTTGTTTGGACATTTTTTATAGTAAAATTATAATTATGGTTCCTACCTATTTGTTTTTCGCGATTTTTGGTCTATGGCTATTTATTATAACCATTTTACTGGTGCGCTCGCTCATTCATTACAATCATCTCACCGCCGACGTCTCCAAAAAAGATCTGATCTCTGCTTTGAATCATCTCATTTCTGTTTCCGACCAAAATACCGATGATATCAAATCCCTTTCGGATAGGTTTTCCCAAGATATCTTAGAAAATAAAAAACATTTCCAACGACTGGGGTTCCGCCGTTACAATCCATTTACTGATACTGGAGGCGATCAAAGTTTTTCGGCCGCTTTTTTGGATGATTATGGTGATGGGATTATGATAAGCTCTTTACATAGCCGGGAGAACACTCGTCTTTACGCCAAGAAGGTCGAAAGAGGGAAGGTCCTTAGCCAGGCCCTCAGCCAAGAGGAACAGGAGGTTCTCAAAGAGGCTTTAAAATAATATAATAATTCAATGAAACTTACCCCCAAGCTAATTATTTCTCTAGTTATTACCTTTTTCCTCTCAGGCGGCCTGGCCTATGCCATCGTCCCAACTGGGGGAGGCGCCCTCATTTCCCCCAAAACCGAAATTACAACCGAGAAAAAGTCGGCCGGTTTTTCCCAGTTTGCGGCCGAGCCGAAGACAGAAGCCTGTCCCCTAAACGGCAAGCTATACTCGAAATCCGAAAAGACCCTCTGGGAAGCCCGCCGGCCCATCCTCACCATGCTCGAAAACCACGTTGAGGCCCGCCCCCAGTCCGGCCTGTCCTATGCGGACATTGTCTACGAGGCAGTAGCTGAGGGTGGTATCACCCGTTTTATGGGAGTTTTCTATTGTGGGGCTCAGGGAGACAATGCCAAAGTTGGTCCGGTTCGCAGCGCCCGTATTTACTTCGTGAATATCGCAGCCGAGTACAACACTCCTGTTTACATGCATGTTGGCGGGGGGAACTGTAGTGCTGAGCAACCAGGCGGACCTTGTACTTCAAATAAAAAGGCACAGGCCTTGGAAGAGCTCGCCAAGCTGGGCTGGAGGAAGGCTGGAGGCAACGACTTTGATACTATTTCAGACATAGGCTACCCCGTCCTCTTTAGAGACTACAATCGCTTAGGAGTGGACAAAGTTCTAGCAACCGAGCACACCATGGTCGGCTCTCTTCCTTCTGCTTGGAAGGAAGCTCTCAAGCGCGGGTACGCTGGGACAGACGAAAAGGGTAAGACGTGGATATCCGGAGTCAAGCTTTGGAAGATCGGCTCCGAGAACCTCAAAGGTAAATCGGCCCAAAACATTAGTTACGAATTTTGGAAAGGTTACAAAGATTTCACAGTTGATTGGAAATACGATCCGGCCACCAAAGAGTATCTTCGGAGTCAGGGAGGCGCTATCCAAGTTGAATTGGAGACCACCAAACAAATTACCACCTCCAATGTGATCGTTCAGTTTGCCAAAGAGGAAGGACCGTTAGATGTACACAAACATATGTTCTACACCGTCACTGGAGATGGAACCGGAATCTTCTTTTCCAATGGTCAGGCTATCGACATAAAGTGGAAAAAAGCCAAACAAACAGACAGAACAATCTTTACCGACATGACAGGTAAGGAAATAAGTTTTACTCCTGGAGCAATCTGGATAAGTATTTTACCCATTGGCAACAAAGTCGAGTACAATTAGTGTGTGGCCAAATTATCGGACTTAATTATCTCGAAAGTTAGAGTTAAACTTTTAAAGATATTTCTTTCTCAGACGAAGGAGATGTACTATGTCCGTCAGCTGACTCGTATCACCAAAGAAGAAATCAATGCTATTCGCCGGGAGCTTGATCATCTGCAAAAAGCAGGTCTCCTAACGAGCGAAAAAAGAGGCAATCGCCTCTATTACTCAGTCAAAACTAGTTTTACTCTTTACCCTGAGCTCACCAATCTAGTTATCAAATCCACTGGCTTTGGACGTCTAATCACCAAGAACCGTAGCAAACTTGGTTTCGTCAAATTTGCCTTTGTGTCTCAAAAGCTTGCCCGGGGACTGGCAAGAGACCCCGAAGAGGTCGATCTGATGCTTATCGGCAAAACTATCATGCCTCAAGTTGCCTTACTTGTTAAACAAATCGAAAAGTCTCTTAATACAGAAATAAACTACTCTTGTATGACCGAAGAAGAATTCAACTACCGTAAAACCCACAAAGACCCATTTATCATCAAAGTACTACTGCAGTCACGACTCACCATCATTGGTGACGAAATTCAATTACTAAGTTAATGCCAATTCAAAAAATTCTGAAGGTCGGTAATTCTCTAGGAGTCACTCTCCCTTCAAACTTCGTCAAAAATTTATCTTTAAAACCCGGAGACTCCGTCGAAGTCACTCAAGACGCTGGGAACTCACTTATTCTTTCATTTATTGATAGTCATCAGCTCAGTCTTGGTCTCAATCAGCCAAAAAAACTATTTAAAAAACAGATATAATAAAGCCCGTCTCCCGCCCTGGCGGGACTCACTCCATCAGATGAAAATATGACAATTTCCAAGCCTCTCAAAGTATCTTTAGCCGTTCTTTTTTTGACCATAATTTCTTTATATATCGTCCTTCCTGCCAAGATAGGAAATTTTTCCATGCCCAGACTAAATTACAAGATAGGTAATCTAGATTTCGGCCAAGAAATTGAGCTTAAGCAGGGTTTGGATATCAAAGGAGGTCTTCAAGTGGTCTTAAGTGCCGATATGAAAGATCTTTCTCCTGCAGATAGGACTTCCGCCCTCGAGTCACTTAAAAACGTCATTGGCCGGCGTGTGGATCTGTTTGGTGTTTCGGAATCGGGTATCAAAACCGCCGTCAGTGGCAGTGACTACCGGCTTATCCTAGAGCTCCCTGGCGTCACAGACTCTGAGCAAGCTCTTGCACTCATAGGTCAGACGGCTCAAATGGCTTTTGCTCTGCCAATTTACACTCCGGGGAAAACTGCCTCCGAATCTGCCACCCTCACTGGGTTTGACCCTACCGACCTTACAGGTGCCGATCTTCAGCGGGCTACCGTCACCTTCGAATCACAAGATCGGTCTCCGGCTGTCTCACTTACGTTTAAAGACAGTGGCAAAACCAAGTTCGCGAAGCTCACCAAAGAAAATATTGGCAAACCCATTGCTATTCTCCTCGATGGCTATCCTCTTACCATGCCCACGGTTCAGGCCGAAATCATCGATGGCAACGCCATTATTACCGGCCAATTTACCACCGACGAAGCCAAGGCTTTATCGGTTCAGCTCAACGCCGGTGCTCTGCCGGTACCGGTCTCCATTCTCAGTCAGAAAAATATTCCTGCTACCTTAGGGGCCGACTCCATCAAGAAAAGTATCACTGCCGGCGCCATCGGCCTCTCTATGGTCATTTTCTTCATGATTGCTTACTATGGCAAGATGGGTGTCATTGCCTCGATTGGTCTAGTGCTTTATGGACTATTTACCCTGGCTCTCTATAAGTTAATTCCGGTAGTTCTCAGTCTCCCGGGTATTGCCGGTTTTCTACTCTCAGTCGGTATGGCTGTAGATAGCAACATTCTCGTCTTTGAGCGCTACAAAGAAGAAATCAGAGCCGGTCGTGACTGGCGTGTAGGTTTGGAGCTTGCTTTTGGCCGCGCTTGGGACTCAATTAAGGACGCCAACACAGCTACCATTATCACCGGTCTCATTCTTTTCAATCCGCTAGAGTGGAGTTTCCTTAATACCTCAGGGTCAGTTAGAGGCTTCGCCTTGACACTTATTCTAGGCATCTTCATCTCTCTCTTCACTGGCATTGTCGTGACCAGGAATCTTCTCCGCCTCTTCTTCAAAGGAAAATCAGCTTCGTCATTGCGAGGAGGTACTCCGACGCGGCAATCTATATAAATTACACCTTGTCATCCTCGCGAATGCGGGGATCCATAAAATAAACACAACCGAAAAAACATGAACTGGATGAAGCACCTCTCCCTCTATTTTCTCATTTCGGCACTGGTAATTGTTCCCGGAATTTACTCCCTCGTCCGTTTTGGGCTCAAACCGTCAATTGAGTTTACTGGTGGTTCTCGTTTTACTCTGGTTTCAGTAAAGTCTTCTGCCAGCGACACACTTCAGTCATTCAAAGACTACGCCCCTGTTCTGGAATCGGTCGACAATTCATCTATTACCATCAAATCGAAAGAGATTTCACAAGAATCGGTTCAAAAGATTTTGGACTCGATCAAGAAATACAATCCCGACGTCAAACTAACCAATTTCGAAACCATCGGACCGGCACTGGGCCAAGAAACAATCAAGAAAACCACCAACGCTTTGATTATTGCCTCGATACTCTTACTTTCTTATATCAGCTTTGCTTTTAAACAATTCAAATACGGTCTCTGTGCCGTCTTGGCCATGTTCCATGATACTCTGGTTCTACTCGGCTCCTTCTCGCTCCTCGGGCACTTCATGGGAGTCGAGGTCGACCTTCTTTTTGTGACTGCTGTGCTTACCATTCTTTCTTTCTCAGTTCACGATACTATAGTGGTATACGACCGTATCCGGGAACTCTCACACAAGCATAAAAATATCGATTACATTTCTCTAGTCAATCAAGCGGTGACCGAAACTATGACCAGGTCACTTAACAACTCTTTGACTATTATCTTTATGCTTTTCGCCATGTTCCTTATTGGTGGAGAGACCACCAAATATTTCTCCCTCGCCCTACTCATCGGTACCATTACTGGCACCTACTCCAGTACTTTCACCGCCGCCCCTCTTCTCATCGTCTGGGACAAGTACTTCGGCCACAAAAAATAATTCGCCTCCGCATCCATGACAGAGAAAAGTTCCGACATCTCCAAAATTCTTAACTTCCTCGGCTTAGCACGGCAAATGGAAACTACTTATCGTTTTACACCTAAGCCAGATGGTGGTTTCGAAAACGATGCCGAACACTCCTGGTCGGTCGCCTTAATTTGCATCTTAGTCACTACTCGAATCGAAGAAGAACTTAGGATCAAAATTGATCAGGAAAAGATGTTAAAGATGGCCATCATCCACGATTTAGCAGAGATTATTACCGGAGATACAAAAACCTGGGACGACGTAGCTCGTGTCAATAAAGAGGAGAAAGAAAAAGATGCCATAAGTGCTCTTTTTGCAAAATTGCCACACGACCTTGGTGAAGATCTCTTCAGTTTGTGGGAAGAGTGCGAAAAGAGAGAAACAATCGAAGCCATGATTGTTAAGTCAGTCGACCGGTTCGACCCAGTTATTCATCGCACTGTCTTTAATTTGGGCTGGGCCAATGTCGAAGACGACCATGCAACTTCAGAAGCCTTAGACGAGAGACAGCTTCCAAGACACTCATTTTCTCAATTTCTAACTGGGCTTTACACTACCATCCGAGATGAAGCTATTTCAAAAGGGATGTTCAAAGGCTGAGATATAATAATTTTGTGGCAGCTGTCTTCCCAAAACGTCGATCTACCAGATTACCAGGTTATGATTATTCCCAAAATGGATCATATTTCATCACGGTTTGTACATACCAACATCAGTGTATTTTTGGTGAAATTCATGATGGGGAAATGAAATTAAATGATGTGGGGCAAACGGTTCATGATATTTGGAAATCGTTGCCAAATCACCACGATATCGAATTGGATGCTTGTCAAATAATGCCCAATCATATTCATTTTATAATTAATATTCTTGATTCGGGTCGGTCACGCCCGACCCCTACATTGGGATTAATCATTGGTTTATTTAAATCCGAATGTACCAAACAAATTAGTTCCGTAGGGGCGAGGCGTGACTCGCCCGTAAAAAACAATCCAAAAAAATTTATTCCTTCCCCAACCCCTCGATCCTTTTCAGCAAATACTCTCGATTATTTTTCCCAGTATCTTCCAATACCTCGTCAAACAACTCTTTTAGTATTTTTCCAATGATTGGACCAGGAGTTACCTTCAAGACTTCCATCACATCCAGTCCATTTACTACCATATCGTTTATTTCCATTGGTTCAAAGAGCTGCTCGCCAATTCTTTTTTGCAGTTCCATAAATCTCCAGCTCGTAGTCTTAGCCCCACTTCCTTTTCGGTCGGCGATTCGAAGCATCACCATATCACTAATGTTTTCTTTTCCTACTTTGCGGATTAGCCGTCTGATGGCGGCATCCGTCATCTCCGGCTGATAGGCAAACATATGCCATCTTACCAACGTAATCACTTTATCCATCTGTTTTCTATTAAATTTTAGTCTCTCTACGATCTCTTTGGTCATCCTGGCCCCAATGACTTCATGACCATAAAAGGTCACCATACCTCTCGTGGGTTGCATAAAACTACAGCTTTCACAGGTAGTCATCTCCAATACCAGGTCGCGATACATTTTGCCGCACTTTCGGCATTTAAAGCGCTGGCTTCTCGGCTTTCCAATATCATGTATCAGGGTGGCAAAGCGGACGACCGGGTCAGTCGACGGACACTCATGGAGTGCTTCAATCATGTGATCCAATACCGAAAGTTTGTGATGCCCTCCCTGAACAGAATCTTTTCCTTCGAGTAGCTCAGGCATAAAAAACTTAATCAGTCCGGTCGATATCAGGAGTCTTACTCCGTCGGCTGGATAATTTGATCCCAAGATTCGTAATAACTCTTCGCGGACTCTTTCTTTACTAATTTTTTCCAGTAGCTCGGCTTTCTCGGCAATTGCGGCCAGCGTATTTTCTTCAATTAGAAAACCCATTTTCGCGGCAAATCTAATTGCTCGCATCATCCGTAGAGCATCTTCACTAAAGCGTAAGCTGGGATCTCCCACTGCCCGGATAAGCCCCTTCTCAAAGTCCAATAATCCATTCACCAAATCAATAAATTCAGTTCTCCCTACCACCATGGCATTAATCGTAAAATCTCTCCTGGTTACATCTTCCTCTAGAGTTTTTCCCCAGGTCACACTGTCCGGTCTTCGGAAGTCAGTGTACTCTTTTTCCGATCTATAAGTGGTAATTTCATAAAGTTCTTCCTTTCCATTTACCGTGACATTATATGAAACCGTTCCAAAGTCATTGTTATAAAACGGGCTATACATTTTGAGGACCTCCAGACTTTGCTCTGGTGTCGCATTTGTCGTCAGATCACAATTTTCCGGGACGTTTCCCAAAACTAAATTTCGAACCCCACCTCCCACCAGATATATCTCAAATCCAGCGTCTTCATACTCCTTCATCACCTTTTTTAGAGGCTCCGGCATCAGCTGCAATTCATCGGGTAAAAGATTTCTTCTGTACACGCTTAAATCATATCACCTGCCTATTGATCAACCAACTCTGTATAAATTGTCCAAATTTTAGGTTATTATCAACTATGACTGACAATAGCCAAATCAGTGCTGCAACTGATCCTCTTATCGAAAAAGAATCTGCTCCGCTAGCTCAGATTACGTCAGACCAAAAGCCTTCACGATTCAAAAAACTAAAAAATATTTTCTCTTCGGAATCCCTCAAACCAATCACTTTCGTAATTAGCGTTGTCATAATAGCAGTATTAGCCTTTATTATCTCGAAAGCTTTGCCACTTCTTAATCAATCTCTGGATATTCGTTCCGAAGCCTCCGGCTATGAAGCTATTTTGTCTTTTGTTCCAAGCAAAACAACAGTTGCTCCCGGTGAAGATTTCACTGTTAGTGTGTTGGTCAATACCGGCAAATGGAAAGTATCTTCAGCCAAATTAATCATCGTCCACAACCCCTCTCTTTTCACCGCCAGTTCCTTTGACCCTGGTAATTTCTTACCTGTTATTTCCACCATGGCTTTCGCCCCGGGCATTTCCACCATACTTTTAGATCATTCTGGCACTCCCGCTCATGGTATCGGTAGTCTGGGCACCTTACATTTCACAGCTTCTCCCTCCGCTCCCAATGGAACGACGAAACTATACTTCAATTCACAAACTACCGTCAAGGTTGTCAGTAAAAATTTTTCAAACATATTTCCTACAATCAAGCCGGTTACTCTTACTGTCTCCAACATAGTTACTAC
>CAZUFH010000025.1:0-2121 GCA_964618885.1 uncultured Pseudomonadales bacterium | reverse complement strand
CTGGGGTGCCCTGCAGTTCTCTTAGTGGCATTGAGCGTCGCTTCCCCTGTTCGCCTCTCGTCGCTGGCTCAATGCCGGAGCAGCCGACGTCGAAAACTGACATGTGGGACATGTTTACAAACAGCCTCTATCCAGGCACACCAGGTAACGGTGTAAACGAACGCTTCTCCGCCGTCACCAACCCTGCCGGCTCGGGCATCGTTATCCGCAATCAGAACCTGCTGTCTGACGGTGAGAACCACACGACCGTCGGTACCTCGCGTGACCTTCCCAACGGCTCAACCGAGTGCTCGGCCTTCCGATGGCTCTGGAAAGACTCGACGGAATTTAACCCCGTCGGTTGGAATCTCATTTGGCAGCTACAGATGTCAGGCTCCCCAATAGTCGCCGTGTCGGTAAACGAGTCGAACAAGACGTGGTTCTTTAAGAGCCGCAACGGCTCTGACTCCGGCCTCGACATCACACTCGCCCCCCTGCAGTACGGTCACTGGGCATACTTTGCGGTCTGCACTCACATCGCGGACGCGCCGAACGGCTGGACCAAGATCTGGTTCCGTCATGACGGTTGGCCGGATGTGAACGCGGCGCCGCTCTACGAGCGATCGGGCCACGACACGTACCAGGGCAAGACAGGCCACAATACGATCGGAATCTATGCCGGGAACGACGTTGCGGGCATAAGCTACTACGGCTACTTCGACCGCTACGGTCGGGCAACCACACCCCAACGTGCGATCCAAATCGCGGGCAATCCGTGAGCCCCATCTCGGGTGCAATACCACATTCGCCCCCGCTAGCCTTTACTTCTCACGAACGAACGTATTCAAGTAAA
This sequence comes from uncultured Pseudomonadales bacterium, assembly GCA_964618885.1. Classification (GTDB taxonomy): domain Bacteria; phylum Patescibacteriota; class Microgenomatia; order UBA1400; family MFAQ01; genus UBA10133. The sequence continues at coordinate 1,289 of CAZUFH010000025.1, read as the reverse complement.
ATAAGCCTCATGGAGATGCTCCCCAAAAATATTCTCTTGGCTTTAGAAAAAAACGGTCATCTCACCGATAAGACTCGATTTATTCGGGCCCTAGAATATGTGGAGCAAAAGCATGCCGGACAGGTCCGCCAGACAGGAGATCCTTTTGTCCTTCATCCTCTGTCCGTCGCTCTTACTATCGCCGGTTGGGGTCTGGATCAGGCAAGTTGCGAAGCCGCCTTATTTCATGAGCTTCCGGAAAATGCCGATGTTTCACTTTCGGACATTAGGCAAGAGTTTGGTGATGAGGTCGCTCACTTGGTGGATGGAGTTGCTCGTGTGGGACAGGTCAAGCTTCGTGGCAGTCGAAACACTGAATTTTTAGAGAATATGCGCCGGATGTTTGTAGCTATGGCTCAGGATATACGAGTTGTTCTTATTCGTCTGGCCGATCGATTACATAATGTCGCTACTCTCGACGCTGTTCCTTTTTCCAAACAAAAACGGATTGCAGTGGAAACTCTGGAAATTTACGCTCCTCTAGCGGATCGCCTCGGTATGGGTGTTCTCAAGGGTGAGCTTGAGGATGGTTCCTTCCCTTTTGTTTACCCTGAAGAGTATGAATGGGTGAATACTGTCGCCAAGCCACACTTTAAATATTCCGAAGAAAATATCAAGGAAGTAATCCACCGGATCAGAACTCAGCTCATTAGACATGGTATTTTAGCGCGCACAGAGTATCGTTTAAAGCGGAAATATAGTCTCTACAAGAAATTGCTCCGTCCGGAAATCAATCGGGACATTACCCAAATTCACGATTTGATGGCCGTCCGTATTGTCACCGAAGATACCTCCTCTTGTTACTCGGCTTTAGGCATTATCCATCAGTACTGGAAACCGGTGCCATACTTAGGTATTTCAGACTTTATCGCCCAGCCGAAGCCAAATGGCTATCGTTCAATCCACACTAAAGTTTTTGATAATCGAGGTAATATTGTTGAGATTCAAATCCGCTCTCAAGAAATGCATCTCCAAGCCGAGTTCGGCGCCGCGGCCCATTTTGGTTATACCCAAGCCAAACACGGAGGAGCTTCAGATGAATCATTGGAGAAAGGCACTGCGTTCAAAATTACCGAGAAAATGTCTTGGGTTAGTCAATTAGCCGGTTGGCAACAGCAAGTTCTTGGTGCCGATGAAAGTTTGGCAGACTTCAGGCTGGATGCTCTTTCTCATCATATTTATGTTTTTTCACCCAAGGGTGATGTCTACGATTTACCGGAAAACTCCACCCCGGTTGACTATGCTTTTAA
>CAZUFH010000024.1:0-12233 GCA_964618885.1 uncultured Pseudomonadales bacterium | reverse complement strand
AGTGCCAGTAATATCCCCACGATGGCCAGTAGTAATCCTCCTCCAAAAGCCGCTACTCCTGGGAAGTCTAGGATGCCCGACTCCGGTAGTACTGTGGGTCTCGGCGTCGTCTCACGGATAACAATTTCTCTAGGCACTGAAGGTCCTCTAGGAGCTGCCGCCGTGGGACAGACACAAGACTCGATATTCGCACAAGCAGTATTCCGGCATTTGTAGGTACTAGTGTCACAGGTCAGCCCACCAGAGCATTCTGCATCCCCTGTGCAAGTGTGATCACAGCTTACAACGGTGCTCACTAGCAAATCTTTTTCAGCGCTTTGATTCTTGCCCTGATAGCTTACTGTAGCAATATTCTTTATTATCGAGCCGTTAACCGCCCCATCTAATACTTTCGTTCTGAAAGAAAATATTTTTGCTTCGCTTGTCGCCAGATCTGTGTTACAAGTGAGAGTTTTTGAAGCTACATCAAACTCACAGCCATCAATTTTATCCACAAAAGACAGAATGTCTTGGTTTTCACCCGTCAGTGGATCTTTTACGGCTACTCCAGTTGCGCTACTTGTGGCATCATGGTTTGTTACTGTCAGAGAATAAACAAACGTCTGATTCTTGGCCACAGTGTCTATTTCCGTTTTCAAAGTAAAGTTACCTGCTGAGTTACCTGACTCGTTCTGAAAAGCCTTTTTTTCGATAGTGACACCGGCGCACGCCACCGTCGCTGCACAAGCTTTAGTCGTCGTCGCATTACAGGAATCTTTACAAGTTGTAATTGTCGAAGCCGCTTTACCACACGCCGTCGGACAGTCAGGAGTACAAGTAACCGTCCCGGAAGGCACACAGGCACATTCCGCCGTCGCTGCACAACTCTTGGTGGTCGCCACCTGACAAGAATCAGTACAGCTTGAGATCGTCGAAGCTGCTTTACCACACGCCGTCGGACAGTCCGGGGTACAAGTTTTTGTCCCGTCTGGGACACAAGCCGTCGCCGTGACGGTAAAAGTGCCGTTGCATCTCGCGTCCGCTCCCCAGTTATCTTCTGCCGCTCGTGGCAGGCTTACCGGTGCTGTGGGTGCCACCGACGCTGTGGTACTGAGTCGCGATGAAAGTATGAATAGACCGGCAATCACCAGGGCAATTACCAAAAGCAGAATTATCGCTAATATTTTTTTAGTATTATTTTTCATTTATGGTATCAAGTATCTGGCTTCTACATTAAAGGTTCCGACGGTAGTGACATTGTAGGTATACTCAAATTTTCCGGTAGTTGCGTTTTTGGTCGTTTCAATCCAAGCCCCTGTACCTACTCGAGCTTGAACTCTGGTGGTGCCGGTAGCGGTGAAGACAAATTTCAATTGATCTCCAACCTTTACCGACGTTAAGTTCGTCAAAGCAGTATCCACTCCTCCTACGGTCAAAAAGTATTTTATTTCCGTACATGCCCCACCAGTCACTCCGGTCGCCACTCCCGTCACTGCAGGGCACTCGGTCCATTGTGTCCCTTGAACCGTGGTGTTGACCCGACCCTCAATTTTGTAAGTCCCCGCCACCGGTATCGCAATCTCGGGAGAGCTGATCAGATTCCCTGTAGCTACGGTCGTACCATCTATAGAGCCTTGTAAGACGCCATTGACTGTTACCGTAAATACACCTGCCAAGCCATTCATGTTAGTAGTCATGACTCCTTTTACTACATCTCCCACTTGTAGAGCTTGTAGCTGCGCCTGAGTCAAAGCTGCTCCCCAAACACCGTTTACTTTTTTATAGATTTTGATTTCTGTACAGACTCCTGCTGCACTACAGTCCTTCGTTCCGGCTACAGTTCTAGTCTTTCCACAATTACTAGTTTGAGTCACATTGGTACCGGTACAAGTCAGAGCCGGATCCGGGGTCCAAGTGGTATCGATACACACTGTCGTTGTTTCACAATACGCCGCCGGGACAGCAAATCTGATGGTATAAGATCCTGCCGCCAATCGATCCGAGTTCCAGCTAACCATTGGAGTTGGAGGATTAAAATAAGTTGCGAAATTGACAAAGTCACCTGTTGCTGGGGGATTGTTTCCATTTGTCGTGTACACATTTGGAGATATTCCTGAAGCCGGGAAACTGGTTTCAGTTGTTGCGTCCTCTAGTCCCACGTATATTCCCTGACTCGCACTTAGCATATTTTTATTGGTGATACTCATAAAGTGAGTCGCTGCCTGCGAGGGCGTGTCATAGGCAATATCAAAGCCACCAGTCGACTGGGGCCAGATAATTCGGTACATTCTGATTCTTGCTGAGACCGCCGATCCAGTGGGACAAACCGGCACTGTGGTGACCTCCCAAGTTTTTGGACCGGGAAGACACGCCGCCGTTGCCGGACACGTTTTGGGTGATGGTCCTCCACACGAATCTGTGCATGAAATAGTTCCCCCTGTATATCCACACGCCGTTGGGCAGTCCGGATTGCAAGTAATCACCCCGGTCGGCACACATTCCCCGTCGTCCCCACTTTCCGGTTGGCATCCACAACCTGGTCTGCAAACATATTGCGCAGGACAACACGTATAGTTATCTGGACCTGGAGTCCCTTGACATGAAGGGCACGCAGCTCTCGTCTCATCTCCTGCACACGCTTGATCTTCAGATACAGCCAGAGGTTCACTCTCTGGCGCCGTCGGCGCTATGGCTTGTCTGCCCGATACTCGTACCGACACAAAATACGCTGCTGTAGCTACTCCTGCTACCAGAATAATTGCCGCAATCCCTCCCAGTATCTGTGGTAGCTTACTCTTGGGCTTTCTTTCCGGCCACTCTGGCTCGGGAGACGGGGGTACCACTGGTACGTCGGAAGGGGTGGGCAAGGCCGTAATAGTCGTCGTAGAGGTAGTTGATGAGTTTGGGTCTGTCGTTGTCGTGGTCGTCGTTTCAGCCATTGGAGGGGTGATCCCCGGTTCGGGAGGATTGAAAGGACTCTGGGTGGGTGTTACCGGATTTTTTGGGTCGTCCATCTATTTAACTATACTATTTATTTACTCCAACTTTCTTTCTAGTATAACTACCAATAATAAGTAAACCAATTCCCAGGATTGTGAGCCCCATCGTGGTTGTCAGTCCTCCGGTGTCAGTCAGTTCTGCCGACACTGTTGCGGGCATGGTGGTGATACTTGTGGGTGTAGGGGTCACCGAAGCAATGGTTGGGAGTGCAGAGGGTGTGGCGGTAAAGGCAGGCAAACCACTAAGAGCCAGGACAGTAAAAGTTCTTATAATTTTTTGTAGCTGGTTACTCGCGTCGGGAAAATCAGCCGATAAGGTATGGTCCCCCTGAGCCAATTTCTGGATTGGAGTCCATGTCCAATTGCCATCGATGTCTGCAGTCACTACCTGATTTTGAGTCGGAGAGTCTACCGACAGCCTTACCGTCGACCCCGTCGGAGCTTTACCTCGAAACTCCGGCAAGTCAGTCGCGATGATCTCTCCGTTTACCGCCGGATTGAGTATCTTTACCGCACTTGTCGCTTCCAGCTGTTCGGAAAGTGAGAGCTGGGAAGCCACTATCTGGAAACCAGCTCGCCCTGTCGTAGCTGAGTCCGTCGCCAAGATACTGGAAGCGGCAAGACCGACCTCTATGAAACTCTGGTTTTTACCGAGGACGATATCCGGTACTGGTTTGGCTTTACTGGTGTCACTGAGAGCCGTCGCGGTGCCGGCAGTCCCGGCCTGAACAAAGATTGACAGTAGTGTTTTTTGAGAATCATAAGTCAAGACTTTACCTTCTTTGTCTCTCGAGTTCGCTAAGTTTAGTCGCCAAGTTCCGTCTGTTCTGGTGATGGTCGAAAGAGTTGCTCCTCCTTCTGCTTCTACAAAAACAATGGCTCCATTTGCCGCCTCCCCGGCCACACCCAAAACTTTTCCAAAAATTACGTCTTCTGGGGGAGCTATTACCTGCGCCAAAGTTCGAACTTGAAACGGTTTTCCATTCTCATCGTAAGTTCCGGACCCTGACACAATTAAAAAATAATTTGTTTTATTGGCTCCTAGACCGGTCACATTTACGGAGTGGTTTGTGTATCCTTGCGAGGTCCCAGAAATTTGATCTCTGGCATCCCCGGCCGGAGTATTTACTTTTGTTGGATCCTCAGAATATTTTATTAGTCCAGTCAGTGGCGTGTCTGTAGTCCAACTCACACTGAAGGTAGTCGAACCAAGATTTGAAATTTTGACGTTCTTCGGGCTTTCTGTCGGACCCGCCTGGGACTCCAGTCCTTGCCGTGCGTTTACTAGGATCACTCCTGCTACCAGTCCCCCTATCAAAATCATTATTCCTAGTAAGGTCGGAATACGCTTGTTCATTAATCCTGTTGTTGCCATTTTATGGTGTTAGTTGTCCTGATATTGTCGCTGATTGGGTCGCTTCGGGCGTGGCCTCAGACTGTGAGGCTGCTGTCGGAGTAGGAGTCAGGATAGCAATTGAAATTAGTTCTGACTCTGGTATTACTCTCCGCTGTTGTAAATTCTTTACAACTGTTTCATTTATAGTTCCATCAAGAGGCTTAACAATTTCTTTTTGCTCAGCCGTGAGCTGGTATTTCACCGATGCCGAAAAAATCTGGAAGGCCAGAATTCCCCCGACAATTGAGAGTCCCATGACCCCCACAAATAATACATAAATTGACAGTGTCTTTCTAGGTTTCATTTTCGAGGTAGAAGTAAAAAGATATTTGTCCAGTCACCCTCAAACTAGATGCTTTCTCTGCTCGACCGACTTCCGAAGAGATCGCCACTCTTTCGAGGAAGGCTACTCTATCTAAATTTTCAATTTCCGTCAAAAAGGATCTGATATTTGTGGGACTTCCAGAAACCACAAATGACACACTTGACTTGACAATGTTGGTTGCGTCTTTGGTCAGTAGTTTCGCCGACCACTCTCCCATACCCTTTCCTGTTCCAAACAGCCTGATTCCTGGCAAGGCGATGGACTGTACAGATAGGTTGTTCCGTCTAGCCAACAGCTCTATCCTCCCAGCCATCGACTGATATGAAAATTTGTCCGGTACCGCTCCGTCAAAAAGTCTTAACTGATTTTGGAATATATCTAACTGCTTTTGGGCATTATAAATCTGGGCTATTTTGTTGTCTGCTTTCTTATTCACCGACTCGAGATCCTCTATTTTCTTTTGCAGAACTGCTATGTTTGTTAGTGTGGGCCTGATGGCGGCAAGAATCAGGATCATTACCATAAAAACCGATAGTATCACCTCAAGAGATGCCTTAACTTCCGGTCTTTGATAAATCAGGCCTATCCTCTGATAATATAGTGAATATTTCTCGTTATTAATTAAGGCCATTATCTGTAAGATGCCTGAATGTTAAACTTTACTGATCCAAGTGTTTGATCAAAGCTCGTGTCGTTCATCGATAAGTTAGTCACCCCCTCCATTTTTTTTAATCTTTTCAGTAACTGGGCAAATCCCAGCTCGGAAACGGACTCACCATTCATCACCATCCCTTTTTCATCTATGGTGAGTGCTGTGAGGTGGACTCCTAGTGGAATCAGTCTAGCCAGACCATCGTATTTTTTGCCAAAAGCAATATTTTTAGCCAGATAGTTATCTATCGGCACTTGCTTGGCTAAAATCTTTCTCATCGTATTTTCTGTTTCAGCGAAGGCTTCAATCTGAACTTGTTTTTGACTGACTTCTTCTGTCAGATCGTTTACCTTCTTATCAAAGTAGAATCTCGATCCAAATGCGAGCAAGACAATAAACTCCGTCAAGACGACCAATACTCTACCCGTGGTCGTCGTCCAGGACAACACCTTTCCCAGAGTTGAGAATTCAAAACTATCTTTAGGTATTAAATTGATCTGAAAAACACCTTGTTGTGTAGCCACATATTCAGTTTATCAAATCGCGGAAATAAATACTACCAACGTTGTCATTCCGACCGAAGTGGAGGAATCTCCCTCCACCCTGTCATTTAACTGCTACTTTCTTCGATAGGCGCGCCTTGATTCTGTCGGCCTTACCTTTTTTGATCACCCCTTTTTTGGCAGCTCTGTCGACGGCCGAAAAAGCCTTGCTTAGTGACTCTGCTGAAAGAAGTTCCTTAAAGCTATCAATCGCCGTCTTGGCTTTTGTCTTGGTCGCTTTATTAAAGGTGGCCTTCTTCTTGTCGGCTCTTAGTTTTTTGATTGCGGATTTGGTTATAGGCATGCGACCATTTTACCACGCCCTTCCTCGTCTGGCACAACACCCTTATCTGAATTAAAATAGTCCTGTGGTGAACAAGATTATTTCCAAGTCTCAAGAATTTTTCAATCGTAAAAGCAACGGTATTCTATCGGCTGCTGCTATTATTGCGGTTTCCTTTCTGGGCTCAGCCATCCTTGGACTCATCAAGAACCACCTTTTGGCTGCCAGATTTTTCGGCGGGATGGAAACCGATCTGGACGTCTATTTTGCCGCCTTCGTTATCCCCGACACGGTCTTTCAGCTTTTGGTAGTGGGTGCGGTTTCAGCTGCTTTTATCCCGGTATATCAAGAATATTTCGAACTCTCCGAGGAAAAAGCCCACGATCTGGCGAATGCGGCCCTCACTACTGTCGGCTTCTTTCTATTTGTCATTTCGCTCATTATTGTGATCTTTGCCCGTCCCTTGGCCGGTCTTTTAGCTCACTTTCCCCCTGAAAAGCTGGATCTAATGGCGAACCTCATCCGGCTTATGTCCGTGGCTCAGATTCTTTTTGCCGTTTCGGCTTTCCTTACCGGAGTCCTCCAGTCTCAGAGGAGATTCCTTATTCCAGCCATCGCTCCTCTCTTGTACAATCTCGGAACTATACTGGGAATTGTCTTTCTTTCCTCGCGTTTTGGTATCTACTCCGCTGCCGTCGGAGTCGTCATTGGCGCTTTTCTTCATATGGCCGTCCAGCTGCCCACCGCCAAGTCTCTCGGCTACTGGCCTCGCTTGTTTTGGAGCCCCAAACACCCCGGCGTCCTCTCTATGATTCGTCTCATGCCGCCTCGTGCTTTAGCTCTCGGGTTGGACCAGGTCGAGCGTTGGGTGGCGGTCAATCTGAGCTCCCTCCTAGCAGCCGGCTCACTTTCTATCTTTAATTTTTCCCGTCAGCTCTATGTCTTACCCATTTCGCTGTTTGGAGTATCTCTCAGTCAGGCCTCATTTCCTTCTCTCGCCAAAGAGGCCTTATCGGCGGACAAAACTCAGTTCAAGTCCACTTTGTCCAAATCAATTTTACAGATTTTCTTCTTCGCTCTCCCGGCCAGTGTCCTGGTCTTGGTACTACGCATCCCTCTTGTTCGACTTGCATTCGGTGCTCGAAACTTTCCGTGGGAGGCCACCTTGCTTACCGGCAAGGCCCTGGCTTTTCTCAGTATAAGTATTGCTCCTCAAGCCGTAACCAACTCTCTCACCCGGGCTCTTCATGCGTTAAAAGACACCAAGACTCCTTTAATAATTGGCTTCATTACCATGATTTCTTTTGTTAGTTTAGCTTACTTCTTTGGTTTGATTACCGAAAAGAGCGTCGCAGGTATTACCCTGGCTCTCTCGCTTGGAAACTTGCTTGATTTTGTTCTATCTTACTGGGCGGTCCGTCACAAAGTCGGTTCATTGGGGATATCTACCAGAATCTTTAAGATGTTCATTGTCACTCTTTTTACCGGACTTTCTCTTTGGCTCCCTATGCGTCTATTGGATCAGCTCATCTTTGATACGACTCGCACTCTACCCCTTATCGTTCTTACGCTCGTCGTTAGTGGCGTAGGTCTGAGTGTTTATCTCTTCTTCTGCTGGCTTTTTGAAATAGAAGAGCTCCAGGACGTCTTATTCATCGTGAAAAAGGTTGGTAATTGGCGTAAAATACTGGCCAGCAGCGATGAGGTTCTGGAAACCACTCCCACTAGTCTCTAAATTATGACCAATTCAATTCGAAATTTTTCTATCATTGCTCATATTGATGCCGGCAAGTCTACTTTGGCTGATCGTATGCTGGAGATTACCGGTACGGTCCAGGCCGACAAGATCACTCCTCAACTTCTGGATAGTAATCCGATTGAAAGAGAGCGGGGAATCACTATCAAACTCGCCCCGGTAGCTATGACTTACAAGGGATACACCCTGAACCTCATTGACACCCCGGGGCACGTTGACTTTAACTACGAAGTTGAGCGGGCTCTCCAGGCTTGCGAAGGGGCACTACTATTAGTAGATGCCACCAAGGGGGTTCAAGCTCAGACCGTTGCCAATCTCCGTCTAGCCAAGAATCTTGGCCTCGCCATAATCCCTGTGGTCAATAAGGTCGATGCTCCTTTGGCCGATGTCCCCGCCGCCATTCGCCAAATTAAACAGCTCCTAAATATCAGCTCCGAGCCGTTTTTGGTCTCAGCCAAAACGGGTGAAGGTGTTGAGGCCCTCCTCGACCACATCATCTCCGACCTTCCAGGTCCTTCTGACAACCGAGAACTGAAATCTGAAATCTCAAGGCCCTTCCAAGCCCTCGTCTTCAACTCGACTTTCGACACGCACCTTGGTGTCATTGCCTTCGTCAAAATTATTTCCGGAGAGCTAAAAACCGGCGACAAACTGGAATTTTTAAACTCCGGCCAAACTCTCTTCAGTTCGGAGATCGGTATATTCTCTCCCGGCCGCACCGAAAAAAAAGTCTTAACTGCCGGCAATGTCGGTTATGTCATCACCGGCTTAAAAGATATTCGTCGAGTCCTAGTGGGGGACACTCTTCGTCAGGCCACCCAAAGCAAGTTAGTTACTCCCATTCCTGGCTTTAGGAAAATTCACCCCAATGTTTTCTTAGATTTTTACCCTGCCGAAGGCACTCAGTACCGTGACCTCATTGACGCCCTTGAGAAGCTAAAGCTCAACGACTCGTCTCTCACTACCCAAGGAATCAACTCTCCCATTCTTGGCCAGGGTGTCAAAGTGGGGTTCCTCGGCATGCTTCATGCCGAAGTTGTCGGAGAAAGACTCGAGAGGGAGTTTAACCTGCCTGTCATCTCTGTTTCTCCTTCGGTCGAGTACAAGGTACGTCTTCGAAATGGAGATGAAAAAATCTTTAGTTCCGCGGCCGACTTTCCGGACCCTGCACTCATCGCCGAAGGTTTTGAACCGATGGCTGCGGTCAATATCGTCGTCACTTCACCTTACGTTGGAGCTGTCATGGAGCTCTGCCAAGACCTGCGTGGAGACTTGGTAAATGTTTCCTACCTAGATGAGCTGGTCGAGATCGAATACTTCCTTCCACTTATAGAAGTCATCACCGCCCTCCATGATAGTTTAAAAAGTGTTACTCAGGGGTTTGGGTCTTTGGATTATGAGCTTTCCGGCTGGCAAAAAGCCGAGCTTTGTAAGCTCGAAGTTCTCCTAAACCACGAAGTCTTCGCTCCCATGAGTGTAATCACCGTCAAAGAAAAAGCCTATGCCAAGGGTAAAAGAATGGCCGAAAAGCTCAAAGAAGCCATCCCTCGTCAGCAATTTGAAATCCCTATTCAAGTCACCATTGGTGGCCAGGTTATCTCCCGCGAAACCATCAAGGCCTACCGTAAGGACGTGGACTCCAAGCTCCATGGAGGGGACTTTACTCGTAACTTGAAACTCTTGAACAAGCAGAAAAAAGGCAAGGCCCGCATGAAGCAGTTCGGCCGCGTCTCTGTCCCCCAAGAAGCTTTCCTCGCCATCGCCAAGTCCTAGTGCTAAAATAACCTGAAAAGTCCGTTCTTTCACAACAAAAGGAGTGAGAATGACCGAAGAAAACATTACGCCTCTACAACAGCTTGCAGAACGATTACACAAACATCTTTGTGAAGTCAAAGGCACCGAGATGTGTGGCTGGTTTGGTATCGATATACCCTGGAAACAGATTTCAAAGTTTAAACATAGTGAAATTTATTTTCACAAAGCGGAACAATTATTGTCAGTTTGTAACGGGGACTTTGACCTTGCAGAGAGAATCATTGAAGCTTTGTGGCCCACTATGAAATTTATGAAATAATCCATCAACACCCCTTACCGGGGTGTTTTTTACTTTTCTATCGCCGCCAAATGGGTTAAGAAACTTTCCGACAAAAGATCTGCATTATTCGGGTAAAGCTTTATCCAGTGATAGGTATCTTGGACAAAATAATCAATTTCTTTTTTCGATATATTGCTAAATCTAGGGTCACTATAAAAAATTCTTCCAAGAGTCATCCTTCTGCATTTGTGGCAACTGCCACACCAGTGGTACGAGCTCTGCTCTGCAATTGCCGGTGTTTCCCTCTCCCATTTTCTTCGGTTATTCCCCACCTGAAAAGCGGCAGAGAAACAATTTTGGACCATCGGTAAAATCGACAGCCCCAATTTCTTTTCTAGATCAATGACTTCACCGATTGTCTCAATATCGCCGACATCAACTCCAACCACTTCAAGGTCCAGGCCAGTGTCTCTTAGTACTTTATTAAACCATTTCCAAACATTTATGTTTTCACTAAAGTGGTAATCGTTAGTACTCCCCATATCTCCCTCCAGCAATACTTTTTTAACTTTATTTGGAGCCGCTTGCACTGCTACAGTCAAAGCCAGTAAAAGATCCCGAGTTCTCATCGTTTCAAACCCCGAACTGCCCGATCCATTTCTGAGTCTCACCGACACATATGGCACTCCCCATTCCTCACACTGTTCAGCGCTCGCCATTGATTCTCGATAATTTCCTTTTGAATTTAGGTTTTTGAGGTGCACTGCCAGTGGCGTTTCACCTTTTTCTAGTAGTTTTACAATTCGATAAACCGAATCCAAACCACCAGAATGAGTTGTCGCCTGATCGTATTCTTCTCTTTCAACTTCGGCCTCTCTGATTTTTGGTTTTACTTGCTCCTTCAATTTCTCAATTTTAGGTTTCTTATGGCCGTAATAATTGTAGAGTTCATACAGAAGCTCGGGAAAATGAACCACGAAGTTTGTCTGAATCTTCTCTGGCATCAACGGACCTGCCATGTGAGCCACCATCATGGATCTCATCAGGTCTTGTGTTTCCTTTATCGTTCCTTCTCCAAACAGCAGAGGTTCTTCAATAGCCAAATGGTGATTTCCTCTCGAGTCATGCATCGCCAAATCAAATGGATTCTTCTCCGATAAAATTATGGTGGCGGATCTTTGTTCCAGTCTAGACATTGATAGGCTGCATTATACGCCTTCCTTCCTCGCCATCGACAAGTCCTAATCGTCACTCCGTTCCTCGCAATGACGTTATAGCAATCTCAAAACAAGATGTCAGGTTATTGTCATGCCGGACTTGATCCGGCATCCAGGCATTTCTGGATTCTGAATCAAGTTCAGAATGACGTTATGGTGAAAACCTAATAACAATATCAAAACTGACAACTGGTTTTAATTTAGCTATATATTAGCCATAAAAACAAATCAAATCTGTGATCCGAGATCTGAGAACTGCAATCTACTTTAAAACTCCACCATAAACATCGCCGCCGTGTTTGGCCCAAAGAACTCCGAAGTTTTCCAGGTCGCCGATGTGGTTGCAACATTCACTGTTCGTGTACTTCCCATAAAGTCGGTCCTAGTAATTTTGAAGTTTCCTTTGGGCAGATTTTCAAAAGTCATCGGCACAGCTTCGGAGTGAGATGCTTTTGGGTCATAATTCACCACCATGATTTTTAGGTTTCCGCTGTCGTCCGTCGAAGCAATACTCTTCACCCACGACCCCTCTCCTGCGACTCCCACTCTGTACGGTCCCAAGCCATTCAAAAATTGTAAGGCGTAATACCTAGGCTTCTTTTCCGGTGATCCAAACTTTTCGTGAGTCAGGATTCCCCACCTGCCCCAGTACTTGGATACACCGGGACCATCCTTGATTTCAAAAAGAAAGGCTCTGTCTATTGCCCCCATCATCGCCCTTGCTCCGGCCAAAGTGTGAATGGCGCCGAATTTGGTGTCGTAGCCAGCCTGCACTTCACTATCGTGCCCCCACTCGGTGACATAATACTTAAGGTTTACCATAGCCGGAATATTTTCCGCCCACTTTCTGGCTTGTTTGGAGTCTTTCTCGTACTGCTCCAGATCGTATGAGTATCTGTGCCAGCTAATAAAATCCATCCTTAAATTATTAGAATCCGCATACTTGATTAGCCTTTCCAGCCAGTTTTGATATAGTCCTGTCGTGGCCGGACCTCCAATCTCAAATAAGTTTGCCCCTCTGACTCTGGCGGCAGCTCTTGCGGAAGCGG
>CAZUFH010000023.1:0-12573 GCA_964618885.1 uncultured Pseudomonadales bacterium | reverse complement strand
AATATGGACATCATCCTAACCGACTCAGCTATCAGAAAATTTTTAGAGACTTCTGCCGACAGCGACATCCTCAGCCGGAATGTTAGTCTTTGTGGTCCCACCTTCGACCGAGTCAAAAAAATCGATGGGGACTATATCTACGACATCGAAGTGATTACCAACCGCGTCGATACCGCTAGTGCTCAGGGAGTCGCGAGAGAAGCCGCCATCATTCTGACTCAGTTCAATATTCCTGCCAAACTAGTCAACGATCCATACCAAGACAAAACAAGTTTTCCGGTGGGGCTCGCCAAACACTTTCATTTTAATATTGGAGAGGGTCTTGTTTTTCGATTTACCGCAATTTCCCTAGAGAATATTTCCGTCAAACCTTCACCCAAAGAAACCAAAATCTTCCTGGAAAATTGTGGCCAACGTTCCCTAAACAACTGTGTCGATATCACCAACGAACTGACCCTTCTTTACGGTATGCCTAGCCATATTTTTGATCTAGACAAGCTCGCCGCGCAGAGCCTTACTCTTAGAGAAAGCCAAGCCGGAGAAACTATCACTACCCTAGATGACAAAGCCAATAGGTTGGCAGCGGGCGATATCGTCATTGAAGATGGTTCCGGCAGATTGGTAGATCTCTGTGGCGTCATGGGGGGGCAAGTAGCCGAAGTTGATGATCACACCAAACGTATCTTATTAATTGTTCCCGTTTATTATCCTCAAAAAATCCGTCAGACATCCCTTGCTCTCCAAAAAAGGACTCTGGCCGCCCAGCTTTACGAAAAACAACCCGATCCGGAACTATGTTTACCGGTTATTTCCAAAGCTATTCAATTATTCAAAGAAAGAGCAGGCGCTGAAGTTTCTTCGTCACTTTTTGATTATTACCCTGTCTCTCGACTACCAAAAATCATCTCACTAGACTTTAATTGGTTAAACAGCTTTGTCGGCATTGATTTCCAGAAAGAAACAGTCATAACCATTCTGGCTAGTCTTGGCTTTGGCGGAAAAATTGAAAAAGATCACTTGATTTGTACCGTACCCAGCTGGAGATATCACGATATTAATCTCAAAGAAGATCTCGCGGAAGAAGTCGCCCGCATCTATGGCTATTTTCGTCTGCCTTCAGTCTTACCGTGTGTCAATCTTCCTACCGAGCCCAAAAATATCCTGTTGGATACGGAGCTAAAAGTCAAAAAATACTTAGCCAATGTTGGTTTTCATGAAATTTACAATAGTTCTCTTATTTCAGAGGGCCTTTTGGAAAAGACCGAGCAGAATCCAAGTGACAATATCAAATTAAAAAATTCTCTGTCTACCGACTTCGAATACCTTCGTACTTGTCTAATTCCTTCCGGCTTGGAAAACCTAAAACACAGTCAAGGCAAGATCGAGACACCTCTAAAAACATTTGAAGTTGCCAATGTCTATCAAAAAGTCGACGGTCAGGAATTACCTCGAGAGGTCTCCACGCTGGCTCTTCTGTCTCACGACGATTTTCGGAATGTCAAAGGCACTATCGAGTCTCTACTTGAGCATCTAAAAGTAAAAAATGTCTCTTTCAAGCCTGTTAAGCAATCCCATCCTTTTTTCAATCAGAGCGCTACAGCCGCTATTTTCTCGGGAGACCACTTGTTTGGACACCTAGGTCTTCTGAGACCTTCTACTCTAAGAAATATTGGCCTACAGACCTCTCCGGTGGCAGTAGAAATCAATCTGGAAACCCTTGTTTCTTGCTTAAACCAAAAATATATTTTCCAGCCTATTTCTGAGTATCCTTATATTTTGGAGAACATTACCGTCAACTCCCAAAAATTACTAGGCGACATCGTCGATATTATCAAAAACACCTCAAGATTAATCAAAGAAGTTCAGTATTTAGAAAGCTTTCATACCAAGCATACCTTTAGAGTTTCTTTTGGAAGCAACGAGAAAAATCTTGAACAAAAAGAAGTCAACGCCCTCAAAGATATCATTCAAGAACGATTCAAGGTCTAGTTAGAGCGACCCGGACCCGGTCGCTGTCCCGCTGACTTCAGGTGTCGGAGTGGTGGTGACGTAGTCTTGGTTCAGAGCAAAATTAACCGTCTTCGACTCCTCGGCCCCTTCATTGTTTTTGGCTACTATCCGCAGAGAATGCAGTCCCGTCGTGGTTTTCAAAGTCCGTATGTAATTGCCATCCGTTATGGTCTGCTCCAGTGTCCCATCCAGATAAATCCTGGCTTCTACGATAGGTTTACTGGAAGCCACCGAAAATCTGATGGTTATTTGATCCCCATCTACCCGGGACTGGTCACCCGGTGTCACAATCTGAATATCCATCGTGGCACTGGCTCCACAGACCTCCACTGGTGGCTTGTAGATTGAGTTATCTTGCTTGGCAATCCAGTCATTAATCCCTTTCTGCCACAAATCTTTATTAGTGAGAGGATCTTTTTCTTTGATGATCACATACTCCTTTTCATCATAGTTTCCTTGCGAAATACTTATCTGGTCCGCCAATTTATTTCCATCGCTCTTACACATTTTAACCTTGAGGTGTATTGGATCTGGCCCGCCAGGTATTGAGCCGTTGATAAACCACTCCTTGTAAGTTCCAAAGCCATCATGGGCAGGGTATCCAGAAATCTTATCTACTTCCACTTGGGAAACTCCTTCCGGTATCGTAAAAGGCGTATCGGGCTTTAGTGTCAAGACATCCAGCATTTCTCGTCTCCATATCGGTGCCGCTCCAGAAACTCCGGAAGCCACATTCTTCATCTTTTCATTGTTATTATTGCCCACCCAAACCCCAACGATAAAGTCACGGCTCCATCCAATTGTCCAGTTATCTCTCAAATCATTTGTCGTCCCGGTCTTGACTGCTACAGCCCTCGGACCCATATTAAGATACGAATTTTGACCGAAGGTTAGGAGTCTGGCATTATTGTCCGACAAAATAGAATTTATAAGAAACGCCACCTTCTCGTCTAGAACTCGTTCTGGCTTCACCACTTTGTTTTCAAAAATTACTCTTCCTTGATTATCTTCAATTTTTAAGATTGCCACCGGATCGGACTTATAGCCTCCGTTCGCAAAGGCACTATATGCTGAAGCCAAGTCTAGTAGTCTGACCTCAGCTCCTCCAAGAGCCATAGATAGTCCCACTCTGGCCAAGGTTTCCTTGGTCGGGTCTAGTGAGCTTAAGCCCATTTTATATCCTTGTCGTAAAACGTTCTCAACTCCTGTCAAAGCCAAGAGTTTGACTGCAGGAATATTAATCGAACTACCCAAAGCGTCTCTGAGGTGAATCAATCCGTGTTCCTTACCATCATAATTTTTTGGGATATACGGTGTGGCCTCATCCTTCCCCGGGAACTCCGTAACAGTATCGGCCAAGACCGTGGCCGGTCCAAAATTCTTTGTAAAAGCAGCCGCGTAGACCAAAGGCTTAATCGATGACCCCGGCTGCCGGAGTCTGAGAGATACATTCACCTCGCCATCGACGGTCTTATCAAAAAAATCTTTTGAACCGACCATGCTTAAGATTTCACCCGTGACGGTATTTAGTATTACCGATGAGCCGTTCTTGATGTTTAAACTAGCGGTGACCTTGTCGATCTCTTCTTTTACCGCTTTTTCCGCCTTTTGTTGGACTTCCCAATTCAAGCTAGTGGTCACTTTTAGGCCACCTGTTTCCAGGATACTTGGTCCATATTTTTCTTCCAGAAGTTGCTTGACATACATTACAAAATGAGGCGCTTTAATCTTATTACTACCGAGACCAAGGAATTGGATTTTATCTAGATCGCTATTTACCTGTGTTTCCATTTCCTTCGTAATTACTCCATCCTCCCGCATCCTTCGAGACACTTCTTTGGCTCTCGGCAAATAAGCTTTATTGTTACTTCCGTTATACGGTGAATATCTGGAAGGGGACTGTGGTAGGCCGGCAAGTAATACGCACTCACTCAAACTTAGTTCCTTAGGTTCCTTTCCAAAATAGATCTGAGATGCGGCCGCCACTCCCACAGCGGTTCCTCCATACGGTGCTTCATTGAGATACATTTGTAGTATCTGATCCTTGCTAAAAGTCCTTTCAATTCTAAGGGAAAGCATAAACTCTCTGATTTTCCGGGAGACAGACCTCTCGTTTGTAAGTAAAATCATTTTCACCAATTGCTGTGTTAAGGTAGACCCTCCGATCAGTCTCTGCTTCAAGACCACATTTTTTAAAATACGGAGAAAAGCCAAGGGGTCAAAGCCTTGGTGTATATAAAAATCTTTATCTTCGATAGCGATAGTCGCTTTTTTTAGGTAGTCCGGCACCTCCGAAAGAGGCGTAAACTTCCGGTCTTGATCGGTAAAAACATCGTACAAAATTACTTTTTCAGTTGTATCCAAGATCTCCGTCGAAAAGCCTGACTTTCTTTGCACTTTCGCCGGATCCGGCAAGCCGCGCGAAAACCAAGCAAAAATTACTATCACTGTGAGAGTCATACCCAGCAGTCCAAAAAACAACCACTTTCCAAAGTTTATTTTTATTCCCGCCAAGCCGCCAAACCTGAATTTGTGCCTTCTATACATGCTATATATTATTGTAACGCCTTTTGAGCAGTCTCATGGTACTAACATTGTCATTGCGAGTTTCGTAATCGAACCGAAGCAATCCACCCCCTCTGGATCGCCACGTCGTTTCACTCCTCGCGATGACGATGATAATATTATAATAACTAAAATAACTCCAAACATATGACAAAAAGAAATAGAAAACTCTTTGCGGCCATTATCTTCATCGGGTCTCTTGTCCTTGTCCTTACCACCTTCGCCTCTCTTTTCATTAAATGAGCCAATCATTTTTACCCTCAGACTCTATTACCGACATCAAAGGGGTTGGCACAGTTATCCAAGATAAGCTTGAACGGCTGGGAATTTCCACCGTCGGAGATCTTCTCAAGCACTTTCCCCACCGTTACATTGATTTTACGCGACAGGTAACTATCAAAGAAATCCAAAAAGACTCATCCGTTTCTTTTCTGGCCACGATTGATAACGTCAAGACTTTTTATAGCCAAAGTAAAAGACTTATTACCCAAGCAACGGCCAGAGATAGTTCGGGACACCTCCTTCTTACTTGGTTTAACAATCCGTACATCAAGCGGATGATCACCGAGGGCGAGCTTTATAGTATTGCCGGCCAAGTTTCCTTTTTTGGCTCGGTCTTGACACTTATTTCGCCAGTCTTCGAGGCCGGGGACTCATTTTCACTAAATACCAAAGGGCTTGTGCCGGTCTACCCGCAAACTGCCGGTATTACCTCAAGGTGGCTCAGGAAAAAAATCTTCGAACTGCTGGACCAAACAGTGATTACGGACCCTCTAGAAGAAGACCTCATCCAAAAAAATGGGTTAATCACTTTAAACCAGGCCATCCTTCAAATTCACTTCCCAAAGTCCCCAGACGAAAGGTGGCAAGCAGACAAACGGTTATCCTTCAACGAACACCTCAGAATCAATCTCAACAATCGGCTAGAGCTTCTAAAACTTGGCAAATCCATCTCGGTCAAACCTGACTCTAATATTGACCGTCAAACTCAGGCTAAATTACCCTGGCCACTCACGACCGGCCAGCAAGTCACCGTTTCTCAAGTCTACTCCGATCTCAAAAAAGACGAGTTTACTCATCGCCTTATTCAAGGAGAAACTGGCTCCGGCAAAACCGCCACCCTCATCTTTGCTGCCAATCAATGCCTGTCTCAAGGCTTTAGCTGTGCCATCTTGGCTCCCACCGAGATCCTAGCCCGTCAGCACTACGACACTTTTACCAAGTTTTGCCTTTTTCCAGAGAATGTTTCTCTCATTACTTCTGCTTCAGCTGTCATCCTCGCGGATGCGGGGATCCATAGCAGTAAGCCAACCCTTTTCATAGGCACTCATGCTCTCTTTAATCATCTCAAGCCAAATATCAATCCACCGCTTGCCTTTGTCGCCATCGACGAGCAGCATAAATTTGGAGTTGCCCAAAGAGATTTACTTCTCCAAAGGTCACCGGTACCTCACTTATTAAATCTTTCCGCGACGCCAATTCCCAGAACTGTGGCCCTAGGACTGCTCGGTGATATCAATATCAGCACCATCCATCACAAGCCCATCAACCGGCTACCCACCAAGACGTATGTCATTTCTACTTCAAAATTCAAGGATAGTCCTCACTGGCTCTTGAGCCAGCTCGAGACGGGCAATCAGATCTTTGTGGTCTGCCCCAATATTACGACCCACTCCGGAGATGTCTCCTCTGTCGAAGACATGGTTAAGATCTATCGAAAAATGATACCGGACCAGTTCCCCATATGGTCGATCCACGGTAAGCTCAACTCTCTCGAACAAAAAAGTGTCTTAGACCGGTTCAAAGCCACCAGGTCGAGCCTCCTCATAGCCACTTCTCTGATTGAAGTCGGTATCGACATCCCTGAAGCCAATATTATGATTATTCATTCGGCCGAAAGATTTGGGTTGGCCCAGCTGCACCAGCTAAGAGGCCGTGTGGGTAGGGGAGAAGGTCAGGGGTACTGCTTTTTGGTGCCTTCCACCGAAGATGGAGTAGAGATCGAAAGGCTTCAACTTCTCCAAAAATACAACTCAGGCATGATTCTAGCCAAAAAAGACCTTCGTCTTCGTGGGGCAGGGGAGGTGTTCGGATTCAAGCAGCACGGAGCTCTACCGACGAGACTAAAATATTTTTGGTCCAAAAAACTATTTACCCAAGCCAAGACAGAGGCACGGATCATGGTCGATCAAAAACCCACTTTGGCAGCTTCGGTTGCGGGCAGGCTAATAACTTGGTAAAATAACCCATGGCTGCTACTCCAAAAAGAAAAATATCAACTGCGAGACAAGGAAAAAGAAGGTCTCAGATTCACCTCATTGAACCAAAAATGATTGTTTGCAAGAAATGCGGCAATCTCAAGAGGGGACACTTCCTTTGCCCGGTTTGCAAATCAAAATAACTCATACACCGTGAAATCTGCCCTAGACCCGAGACACTTAAAACGAATCCTAGTTTTCAAGTCACTTTTTGCGGGCAGTTTTACGGACCAGGCGGAACACCCGAGCCGTGTCGATAAGGTCAACTCCCATCTTGTTCAGATTGACGAGATTATCCAAAAATGCGCCCCTGAGTGGCCTATCTCTCAGATAAACCGCGTAGACTTGGCTGTCCTGAGACAAGCTGTCTACGAACTTTTGTACAAGACCCAAACCCCTACTAAAGTCATTATCGATGAAGCAGTGGAAATTGCTAAGCGTTACGGTGGAAAGACTAGCTCCAGCTTCGTCAATGGCGCCTTGGCAGCAGCCATCAGTTACACCGGCAGAGACGAAACCTCCAATGAACCAGAGAGACCTTAAACCCCTTCAGCTAGCCTTGGGGTACCAGTTCCAAGACGAAACCCTTTTGGAGACGGCCCTCACACACCGCTCCTGCCTCAACCAGCCTGGGGTCAAAGATACCTATGAGCGGCTAGAATTTTTGGGAGACGCGATTCTAGAAATGCTCATCTCCACCTATCTGTTCAACAAATATCCCGACAAAATGGAAGGCTATCTTACCGCCGCCAGATCTGCCATTGTCAGAACCGAGTCACTCTCTAAAGTCTGTGGAGAAAATCACTTTAACGATTACATTAAGATGAGCAAAGGAGAAGAAGCCACCGGCGGTCGAAAAAACTCTTCCATCCTCGAAGATGTCATTGAGAGTATCATTGGGGCACTTTATCAAGATGGCGGTCTAGATGCCTCCAAAGCCTTTTTTGAAAAATTTATCCTACCAAACGCCGTCGACATTATCGCCCTAAATCAGCTAAAAGACCCCAAGTCCCTTCTTCAGGAGAAAGTCCAAGCTCAAGGCCTTCAGTCTCCCATATATCAAACTATCAGTGAAACCGGGCTTGACCACAACAAAACCTTTGAAGTAGCGGTCATCATTGACGAACGTCGTTTGGCCACCGGCGAAGGTAAAAATAAGCAAGAAGCCGAGCAAAAGGCTGCCACAGCCGCCTTAAACACCCTCAATCAGGCCAAGTGATATAATACCCTATGCTGAAAATCAAACTCCAACCAACGGGCAAAAAACACCAACGGTCCTATCGTATCGTCGTCGCCGAGGACAAGTCCAAACTCAGTGGCAAAGTTCTCGACTCGATCGGAACCTACAACCCCCACGAAACAGAAAACAAAATCATCGTCAACAAAGAAAGTTACGAGACCTGGCAGAAAAAAGGGGCCCAACCAACCGAAACATTAAGAAAACTAATTAAGTAAAGAACTAAGCCCAATGAAACAACTAATCGAGTACATCGTTTCAAACATCGTAAATCATCCCGAAAGTGTTGTTATCACCGAAGAAGCTACCGACGATAAGGACCTCATGAAGTATCTTATCAAAGTTGATCCTGAGGACGTTGGTCGGGTAATCGGAAAACAAGGCAAGGTCATTAAGTCAATACGTCAAATAGTTCGTATTGCCTCTATCCAAAAAGGTACCAGAGCCATCGTAGACCTACTCGAAGAGGCCACACCGCCGTCCGAAAACACCCCTGAGGCCTAAAAGCCAAACATACTATTCGTCGACGAAACCTCCGGAGCCTCACTTTCTGCTGTAGTTTCCGGTAACACCAGATAGTTATACCCCACCAATTCTTTTGCTACACGCAAGTTTTCCTCCGACAAAGGATGCAACTTATTGATGTTTACTGGACCCAGTCTCGATTGATAAAAATTAATCTCCATCACCAGCTGAACATTTTTGTCATTCTGAGAGCGAGATAGTCTGACCACATCTTGAAGATTTAGATCAGATACTACACCAAAGGGCAGGGAAGACTCAATTTTGGAGATGAACACCAGCAAAGACTCTACGGGAGCCGACACTGTGATTTTTATCGGATAAGCCACAAAGCTAACCATTTCTCCACCAGGTATCAATCCCTGAACAGGAGTTGAGCTTACTAATACTCCGCCAGGCAAAGAATATGACTTGATTGAGACTCCGGTATCTCTACTTATTGCCCGCAGCAGATAGATAGCCCCATCCGGAGAGTACTGGGTGGGCATAGCTGCGAGGATTTTTTGCTGATCACTATCGGAGATGTCAGATTTAAGTCGCTGAAGACCCTGGTCGGAGCTTTTCAAAGTCTCCAAATCAGTCTTACTTGTGGCAAGTTCTGAGTTTTTTTTATTCACTGTTTCAAAATTTGGCCAAACCAAAAAAATCAACAAGAAAAGCATCACCACCGAAGAAAGTATTCCCACCATTGTATTTCGAATTACCCCCTCACTTACCCAGTCAGGTAGAATCAGTCCAAAGATTCTTTTGTAACCTACAATCTTATTTTCCGCCATTTGCTTTTATCTCAAAAAATAACTTTGCTTCGTAATTGCCAATATTATCGGAGGCAACTGATTCAGAAAATACCGAAGAAAACTCACTCTGGGCAAGTTTAGTGCTATCCTCCAGACTACTCTGGAGCTCCTTCAAAGGATTGATACCAGGTAAGGAAACCGACACTGCCACCCATCCCTTAAAAGCAAAGTCTACATTTTTGAGAACAGCACTAGCGGGAATGAATCTCGCTATTTGATCCAAATAATCCTTATATCGGAAGCGGCCTTTTTGGAGAGAATCCACTTTATCCAAAATATACTTTGACAAGACGTAGTTGGATAAAAACTCTTTATTAGCTGAGATTCTACTCGAGATTTCCACAGCCTCATCGTCTACTTTCTTAATCTCTGCATTTATAAGATACATCCTGATCACTACATAGAGACTCGCTCCCAAAAAATAGAGGGCAAAAGCGGTAAAAAAAGATACCACCACGATGAGAATCCAGTTACGGGACGACTTTTCCCTTCTTTTTTTTCCAACCAAGTTGACTTTAATCATTTTTTAGATAGACAGGCCGTAAGCGGTAGCAAACACGGGACCAAGATTCTTATATTTTGCCTCGATGGCCAAACTAGCAAAGGGATCTCCCATTACCACTTCAAGCCCGAGAGCTTCAGACAAATAGGTCACGAGACCCAAAAGGTAAGCACCTCCACCGGTCAAAATCAGTTTGCCAACCACATTTCCACCATGTTCATCTTTATAAGCAATAACTAGCTTCCGAACTTCACCAATCACGTTATCAATTATTGGTTTCAATACGATAAGCATCTTTCCGTCCAGTTGATCTTTTAGGAGACCATAAGTCCTTTTGTAGCTTTCGGCCTGGTCCAAAGGTAGACTAAAAGAGTCCGCTATCAGCTTCGTCATGGTAGAGCCTCCGACCGGTACATAGAAATTTCCGAAGAGCTTTGTGTTTCCGGCAATCACAATACTTGATCCACTGGCTCCCCAGTCGATTATTACTGCTGGACTAGTATCACTAAGCCCCTCAGCAAAAGCCCGGCTCAAAGCCGGAATCTCATTCTCCAGTCTCACCGTCTCTAGGCCCGCCAATTCGAGAATCTGGACATAGGTATCCGAAATGCTGGAAGGTACCGCCACTACATAGACCGAGATCTTTTCATTTCCCTCAAACCGATCTGGTTTTTCAAGCACCACCCAAGATGTTTCCACTTCGCTCGGGGGAAAGGGGACAGACTGATCCAGCTCCCATTTGATGGCCGTCGAAAGCTCTGGACTAGACATTACCGGGAACTTCAATATCCTTGAAAAAACAGATGACTCCGGTATAGAAGCCACCACCTTTTTCTCTTTCAAACCTGATTCTTTTATCAGTAGTTTCAAGCTATCCGTCAAAGAAATCTTTTCCGAATTTGTCATGGCCGAAATGCTTTTTCCAAATTGATTTTGACCAATACCCACAAACTTCACTCGTTTACCATCAACATACATCAATTTAATACTCGTCGATCCAATATCTAATCCAAAATAGGCAGGCATATATTCATCTTATCATTTCTCCGCATTACTGAACAATTGAACCTCCGGAAAAAAGCACATAGCCAAACACCGAGGGAACTTGGTCTGATTTAGACTCAATATATTCAATCCCATACTTCACCACATTTTGATTTGTCGAAGCCACATCAGCCACCGCTCGGAAATTGATCGACTGGGGAGATAGCAACCCACCCTCCGGTTGAATTCCGAGAAAAGCCGAAGATCCCAAAACAGTAATCCTAAGATTTTTTGAAAATTCTTGAGAGATAACCAATACCGGTGTCGAATAGGTATAACTTACCCCTTCTAGAGTTTCTCCGGTGAGTGCTTGAGTAAAGCCATTACTATCAGTAGCGTCGTAAGCATAATTTAGAGTTTGATCGTTCCTCACATCCGAAACAAAAATTGCCGGAAAACTTCCCAAGATAGCCGGCTTCCAAAATATCTTTAGCCCAGTCACCCCGACCGCTCCGTCCAAATCAATTTCCAATGTCTCTCCAGGATTAATCTTTTCGGAGATTACACTACCCGATCCGGCTTCATTCAGAGAAACTTGGTACTGACCTGTGCCAAAGGTGCCGGAAACCGGAGTACTCTTGGCAATAGACTCTTCCAGCCCTGCCTGAGCCGCCAGAAGAGCCTCAGTATTCTCCACGTTCATCTGCTGAATCCTGGTCTCCACCGTCGATCGACTGGCCACAGACACGGCCACCGCACTAATCACGGTCATAATCAGCACCATTATCAAAGCCACTTGCCCAGAGTGATTTGCCTTCATTACTTAGTTTAAGCCACTATTTAATAAATTAACTTCCGTGGATACGTTTCGCTCCACTTTGATACCCGTACTCAAAGCGGTACTGTCCGCTCCTATCGTTATCTTCATCTTATCACTGATATTACCGGTGCAGTACCAAGTAAACTGCAAGGTTATAATCTTAACTTGGCCGGGACTCAAATACACCGTCTGACCGGTTTGAGATGATGTAGAAGCGACTTTTTCCTCCTGCAAATCATAAACCGTTTCCAAGCCCGCTAGATCCGTCGCCGATAAGCTACTTCCGGAATAACCATTATCTCCAGCTAGTAAACAATCGTCTCTGGTACCCAGTCCTACGGCGGTTATTCCACTGTATCTAATATCTTTTTCTATCGTCCTTAATAACGCTTGAAGGGTACTCCCCAAATTTGCATCTACATCCGAAAGTCCCGAGACCTTGAGATTTTGGTAAAAAATGCTCGTGCCACCCAACAGCACCACGCCTAAGAGTAGTACCGAAATCATCAACTCGATCAAAGTATAAGCTTTCATTTTACTTGTTTTGCTAACGACTGAGATAGACTTACACTGTATAGTCTGCCTCCATCTTGCCACTCTCCAACTACAGTCAAAGACACCGCATCTACAGACTTCTCCACCGTCACCAAACATCTATAAAGAGGCTTTTCTGCATCACACGGATCAATAGTCGTCGTCCCGCTGGTCATAGAATTATAAAACCCCTCCGGATCTAAGTCCCGAGATGCTCTATATTCAAGCAATTTTTTCTTTATCACCGCCAAGGCCTCATCCTTCTGTTTCTGAAATGAAACCACCCGTATCGATCGTGTCATCAAGTCGGAAACGCCCACCAAAACGAGACCAATAATCCCAAC
>CAZUFH010000022.1:0-12591 GCA_964618885.1 uncultured Pseudomonadales bacterium | reverse complement strand
ATTGTATCCCGACTGCGGTCGGGATAATTGCTCTGCGAGCAAGCGCCAGCTATCGTTGTCGCATCTTTATAATCAAGCATCATAACGAAGTTATGAGCGATTATAAGAGGAAGCACAGGAATAATATTTCAATAACTTCGGTGAAGTTATTGAAAAGGTGACGAGTAAGCTCTTATGTTCGCCACAACTTCACATCTAGTGATTGTGGCGAAGCTATCTCAGTATATTGCTTGTCAGACATTTGTCATTCCGGGCTTGACCCGGAATCTATACAAATATCTTCCTCTCCATAAATACCCACTGATTAGGAAAAAATTTTATCAGTGGGTATTTAGAGATTGAGACAGTATTTGGCCTATCGGCCAAAGTGCCTGCTTCGCAGGCACAGTAGATGGTAGAATTCAATTATGAATGAAAAATTACTCGAAAGAGTTAAGGGATTTGAAGAAACGCTAGAGAAATTTCCAGAAGTTCGATATGCAGGAGATCCTGTACTTAGACAATCAGCATTAGAGGTAACTGTGGAAGAAGGGGTAGAGTTAGGGGTGCTTCTTGGCGAAGTGTTATTGCGTTATCGAGAGGCTGTTGGATATGGTAGGGGATTTGCAGCTCCACAGATAGGAGAAAACAAGGCTGTCTTTGTAACGTTTGTGGAGAATAAATTACAGACATTTATTAACCCAAAGATAGTTGAGAAATCAAAGGAAACAAATTTCTATAAGGAACTTTGTTTAAGTTCTGGAATTATGTCCGCAGATGTCGAGAGATCTGTTTGGATAGTAATGGAATGGACTGATACAGAAGGTCATAATCATAGCGAAAGATTTGATGGTTTTCTCGCTAGGCTATATCAACACGAGGAAGCTCATTTAAGAGGAAAACTAAACTTAGATGAGGCAGCAGATGGTGGAATAGAATTTATGCTTTTTGACCCGTTGAAAGAACAACTTAGGGACAAAAGATAAAATGACTGGTTTCTCTGGACAATCAATTGTTGACGAAAAAAGTCATAAAGTACGTCAGTATATTTTTGCGTTGATTTGGATTGTTATACTGATTCACTTTCTTAAAGACATCACACAAGATATTCTAAAGATACCCACCTTCCTTGATGCTTTTGGAAATATTCAAGAAGATGTTAGTTGGTTACCCCTATGGGCACAATCTCTGGTATATGGGGCAGGAGTAAGCTCGTTCCTAGCGGAAATATTTTTATTGATATCTATTCCTATTATAAAAAAACGAGAAAAGGGATCAAATTTGGAAAAATGGGTCATTGGAGTCGTTATTTTTATGTTGATATATTTTCCGGTTGTCATACTTCTCGATCCACGATACTAAACACGGCTCTCCTTGGAAGAAAAATGTAAAAATACTAATAGCTACAATACAAATATGAACAAAATACTACGACTACTTTTTACTACAATACTAGTATTCTCTGTATATCATCTGATTCGTGATTTACTCACAAATTTTGGAATTCATAACTATATTGTAGATTTTGCACATCGTCCTCACTTGTGGTGTGGGAAATTTTATCCTTGGGTTTGTCATTGGATTACAGTTCCTCCTGAGATTTTTACGTTAATAGTGTCACTAATCGTATTAAAGCGAAACAGAGTAGGAGTACTTGGGGTTTTGGTTTTATTACAAGTACCACTGTGGTTATTATTAGTCTTGTTACCTTAGCAAATGATGTTTCGATCACTTTTCCAAAAAATTGTAAGACAAAGATCTCAGGTTGTTATTAGTCGCATTCTTCCATTTATCAAAAACTCAAAGAAGATTTTAGATATTGGTTCTGGAACAGGTGACGTAGCTTTTCTGCTAGGTAATCATGGAAAAGACGTAACACCTGTTGATGTTGGCGATTTTCATGGTTCTCGACTTGTAAAAACTATTATCTACGACGGACGAAAACTACCATTTCCGAATAACTCATTTGATACTGCCATGCTACTTATGGTTATGCACCACACTCCTAATCCAGAAATAGTTTTTGATGAAGCTTCAAGGGTCGCCAAAGAATTGGTAATTATTGAAACTTCATACACAACTCCGACAAATAGATGGTTTACTATAGTCTCTGATGCGCTAGGAAATCTTCGTCTTGATGCATTTTGGTCATCATATAAATCTGATTCTGAGTGGAAGGAACTCTTTACAAAAAAGAAATTCGAAATAGTTAAGACTCAAAAATATAATGACAGAAATTTTGGTCTCCCATTTCTACATATCGCCTATTACTTGCGCAAAAAATAGTTTTTAACCCACTTCCTCCCAAACTTAATCCATCCAAAATATATTGTGCCAGACGCATAAGCAAAAATCCAACTGATAGCAGTGAATGATACAGCATCGGTAACTTTAAGAGATATTAGGTACCAAATTATCGTGGCGGGTATCATGCCCAAAGTCGACACCATAAAATATTGAGAGAATTTGAGATTACTCAGTCCAAAAGCATAAGAAATTACATCGTGAAATTCCTTCATAAACAGTCGAAATACAAAGAGAGACTGTAATCCATAGTCTTTTGTCAGTCCGTCTAGCTTTTCTAAGGCGTCCAGACCAGCCAGTTTTTCTACCACCTTTCTACCCCAAATCCTTCCTATCCCAAAGTTTGTTACCGAGGCAATCACGGCAGCGATAAAGGCATAAACCACAGACATTTGTCCGTATAGATAAAATCCAGCGAACAGAAATGGCGAACCACTTAAAGGGGCAGCCACATTTGTCATCCATAAGCAGAAAATAAGTAGCGCTACACCCCAAGGTCCAGCATTTGCCATAGTTGTCCTTATTGTCGCTTCCGGTATCATTGTGCCGATCAAAATCATGATTAAAAAAGTGAGAACAATCAGAAATATGGGCAAATAGTTTCTTTTGTGAATCTTCATACGATTGGTAAATTATACCTTCACGTATCCACGGGCGCGCGGGCGACCTCTCCAAATGTGGGCGAGATTTCCCAGAGTGTTGTCTGTTATAACGAAATTCGAACTTATTTTCGGGACCATTACTAATCTATTGGCTCACCGCTCAACACTTCGTGTCTCGCGGTTCGCCACCGCCTGCCCTGCCGGTCCGCCTTTGGCGGAGGCGGAACCACTTGCGCGCGATACCAATAATGTATCCCGACCTGCTCCGATTCGAGTCCTCGGGACTCTCATCGAGAGTCTCGGGACGGTCGGGATGAATTGCTCTTACGAGCAAGCGCCAGCTACGCTGTCGCATCTTTATGTTCATCACCACTCGCCCACGGCGAAGGTGATGAAGCTGTCTCAACATATGGCTCAAATTTCAATCTCGCCATAAAATACCCCCTGATTAGGAAACCATTTTATCAGTGGGTATTTAGAATTGAGACAGCATTGGCCTGTCGGCCATAGTGCCTGCTACGCAGGCACAAATTATATGAATAAATTAAAATATCTCTATGTCACCAACCATTGCTGAAAAGTTAAGGCCTCCGTCGTGTCTCTAGACGAGCTTCAGTTTGATTAACCTAATCCAAAAAACCTGTTCGCTAACCCAATATTTTTCAGATAACGCCTTTGCGTTTATGCCACTTTCAAGATCGTTTTTTATTAAGTCTTTAGGCATTAATAATTCTGCCGCAAACTCATCAGCTTCTCTTTCATCAATCTCACTCTGTTGCGAATCATGACTGTTCGTGGGATTACAATGTCCCAGAATTACATGGGCAATTTCATGAGCCAAAGTAAATCGTATCCGGTGAGGGTGCTTATTTTGGTTATATCCGATATGGTTAGTTCCGTTATACTGGATAGATATTCCATCAATTTCCTCCGGTAGGCTCGCTCCGATAACATCTACACCATACCTGCTGTGAACAAATCTAACAACCTCATTCAATAAAATCGGGGATTTTGTAATACCTGCGTCTTTCAGTAGCTGTCGAGCTTTTTTACGAACAAACCCTATACTTGGGGAATCACTTTCCATCCTTTGCCTTTACAAATTCAATAAAGTTGAGTATTTGCGTTTTAGCTTCGGGGGACAAATCCTTGCTTGCTCGTAGAGCAAAATTTAAATCCGGTCTTTGTTCTTTATCACCCAGTAAATCCCTTAAATTTACCTCGAGTATGTGGGCAACTTTTTCAAGAATCTCCACTGAAATCTTTCTTTCACCTTGCTCGATAAGGGATACTGCAGTTGGAGATTCGTATCCTAGGGCAGTAGCCAAATCTTTTTGGGACATACCTGCGCCTTCGCGAATATCTTTAATTCTTTGTCCTATAACTTTATATCTATTTTCTTCCATATTTCAATTTGTAATTATAGCATCATCAAAACGATTGACAAGTAGTTATCAATCTGATATCTTTTATTTATCATACTGTTATTATTTAAAAAAGAATATGATCACCGACGAGCAGTTATCAATATGGACTAAGCCACCATTTGATAAAGAAGAGGAAAAGGCTGAAGAAACCAGGGATAGAATACAAATCGCCGTTGACAACTATCCTCCGCTAAAAAAATTATCACCACGCGTTTTTGCAAAGGGGTCATATAAGAATAGAACAAATGTCAGGCACAAATCTGATATAGATATAGGAATTGAGCTTACTAGTCTCTATGCGTTGAAACTTCCTGAAGGGGTAACAATAGATAGTATTCAAGAAATATCAAGATATGACGGTATCCCAAGCTTAGATTTTAAAAATTTGGTTGGCGAAGCCATGAGGAAAGAATTTGGTAATAGGGTAGATGGATCAGGAAACAAGGTTTTTAAAATAAGAGAATCATTAGAAGTTTCAGACGCCGATGTTGTTCCATGCACTACTCATAGACGATATTTCTCAAATAGAAACGAAGACTATAGACAGGGAATTAAATTGATACTAAACAAACCAGATGGCATTGACCACATCAACTATCCAGATCAGCAATATGAAAAAGGTAAAGCTAAAAATGTTAACACGATGTTAAGGTATAAAAGCGCTGTTCGGATATTAAAAAATATAAACGGACATGTTTCTGGCAATAGCGAACCGAAGTTTCACTCATCCATGATCGAAGGGATTGCTTACAATATCAATCCAGTTACTTATCTGCTTAATAGTGATTGGCGTGTATTGATCAAAGCTATTTATTCTGAGGCGTGGCAATATTTTGACACAGAAGAACCGTCTGATGAAAATCTTCGATGGAAAGAATCGAATGGAATAAAATTTTTATTCCACCCGTACCAAAAATGGGGTGATAATCATGACTTAGCTAAGGAGTTTATTCAATCAGCTTACAATCTTCTTTAAAATGAAAAACGAACATCAAATAAGATGGGTTGTTGCCTTGTATTCCCTGGTTATCCTTGGCTTTTCTTTGGTGACGGGAAAATCTATGGATCAAAACCTGTTCCGTTGGATTACTGAAGCCACCTACTTAGTAATTATCCTTTATTCAGTCTATGAAAAATGGATGTGGAGATGGCCACTTCTCAAAAAGATTTCTGAGGCTGTAGGTTCCCCAGATGTTTATGGGACCTGGAAAGGATCATTGGAGTTTGAGAGGGACTTTGATGGAAATCCCGGAAAAATCGATTTTTACCTTTCGATATATCAGACCTTATCTTCCATGATGATTCGGTCTTTTGTGAGTACGTCAAAATCATATTCAGTTACTGCCAAAATAATTAAGGGGCCGGCTGACAAATTTCAGCTAGTATATTTCTATAGAAGTGAGGCTCCGCATGGTCGTCGAGATGACAATAGACATCATGACGGTTCTTGCGTATTAGATTTGATTGGCAGTCCAGTCAAAGAATTAAATGGAAGCTATTTTACCGATAGGAAAGGTTCAGGAGTAATCAGACTAACTAAGTTCAGTAAAAAAGCGTCTGAGACTTTTAAAGAAGCTTCAGATCTGTTTCCATAGATACGAAAAAATCTCAATTATTAAACTATCATGAGGTAATTTCTATAAAAAAACCGTCACCCATAAAGAGTGACGGAAGTAAGATTAAGCATTTAATTTTTGCCAGAGATCGACAAGAAGAAAGTCAAGTGACTCTTTGGCGTGGACACAGTGAACTCGATCAACACCCATGATGTCACCAGTGGCTTGATAAGCATTGTGAGCACATCCACCACCACACATGCTGAGTGCAGAGCATTGACCACATTCTGGAATATTAAAGGGCGATCTGTATGCCCATTTCTTCCACAGAGGATTGGTGAGTGGGTCGAAATTTTCATCGAGATCTACAAAGTTTTCGCCAGTTTCCAAATAGGCTTGGCAGACTCCGACTTTTCCATCTGGGGCAATGACGATTTGTTGTCCACAACCACCACAATCATTGATACAAGCGGTGCCTTCTGAAAGTGATTTGACTCGCCTCATCATACGATCTTCGTAAACGCCTGCATCTCTTGTAATTTTGAAACAATCAATGAGAGCTTTGGCTGCCTTTAGCTCGTACTCTTCAACACTCATGGAATCACGACCATCGTACATCATGAGATTGAATCCCAACGAAGCAATACCCAGGTCGGCAATTAACCATTTGATAACATCAACAAGGTGATCAACATTTGAGGGAGTAATGGTACAAGAAACTCCAACGTCAACACCATTTTCTTTTAGAACCTTGAAGCCTTCGATAACACGATCAAATGATCCTTGTCCACCACGATCAACACGATGAGCATCGTGAATTTCTTTTGGCCCATCGATTGAAACAGATACTCGCACTTTATACTTCGCTAGCATTTGAGCGAGTTCTTTGGTCGCCATGGTAGCGTTGGAGTTCATCACAAATTCGATGTTGGGAATCAGCTGTGAGGCGTATTCGAGGGCATACTCAACGACCTCTGGATTCAGCAGTGGTTCACCGCCATAGAAAATGATTTGCGGTTTATCTAGACCTTGAATCTCTACCAGCTTGGCAAAGTGATCAATGCCATTTTTGGCAGTTTCCTTGGTCATGTCGGCATTTAACTTGGGACAAAGTGCTTTGGCAAGATAACAGTAGTCACAGAGCAAATTACAGTTTCTGGTAACGATGAGATACATCAGAGAAACGGGCAGGTGATGTGTTTGGTGTTGGAGTCCAGAAAGTTTTTCCAAATCACCCGCTCTGTCCAGAAAATGCTCATTACTCATGGCTTCCAAAAGGGTATTACCATCTGTTTGAAGGTTGGCTGGTAGGCAATCGAGTGCTTCGGCTTTATCTTTTCCCTCTTGAAGCCCTCGGATGAGTGGCAGGAGGTTAGCTTCGACAAAGATAACTCGAAGCCATAAGGCGTTGTAAATGGCGTAAGTTTTCTTCGGCTCTACTTCAAATAGATGGCAATGATCGGAAAGAATTTTGTTGTTCAAAGATAACCTCCTGGTTATTTGAGATATAAAGTTCCCCTAAAACAACTTGGTTGGGAAGTTGCTCTAGGGGTTTGGAACTACTTAACGAACTTGGTTAACAGGCAAACTATCAGACATGTTGCCGCACACACATGCAGTGCAGGTACAGGCACAACTACATGAGCATACACAACTACACGAGGACGAACAGTTTCCGCTTGCCACTATGGTAGTTGTAACCAATGGAGGAGTTAAAGCCAATGTCAAGAATTGGGCCTGAGTAGGAACAAGAATCATAAAATCCTCCTCTTATAAATGTGTGCCACCGTCAAGATTCCTTGTGCGGTTATCGTACTTGGTTAACGAGTTTGCCGTCTGATGTACGGCCACACTTGCACGAACCGCAGGCAGCACCGCACTGACAACTACAGGCACAAACGCCACCACCACAGGCACAGCTTGTACTGCAGCTGCAACTGCAATTCGCAGCCATGGGGGTTGTTACAGGAGTGCTTGAAGCAAGCAACGAGAATTGTTTCTGAGTAGGTATAAGAACCATGGAGGCCTCCTTATTTTGGAATACGACCCCAACCCTCGTATTTGAAAGATGCCGAAATGTTAAAGTTCAATCAATCCCTCGGCAATTAGGATCGACTGATTCTAGCAGAAACTAGGCTGATATAACAGTCTTTATCGTCTGGAAGAAGGATTTGACATCCTTTATCTGCCCCTTACCAACCTTGAACTGTTTGGAGAATTCGACCACTTCTGGATAGGCACTTTTGACATTTTCACCAAATTGTTTGAAAATTGGGAGGTTAAGTGTGAGATCGTTAAACCATTCTGAGAGCAACCAAATAGTGTGTTCGTCTTGTTTATTCTTGAAATCAGCTTCGTGGTTGTCTAAGTAGTCAAAAAACATGAAATGAAGCATCTCGTGGGCAATAATATAATTTGTTCGATCAGAAAGTCCTTGGTAAACCTGAAAAGATCTTGTTTCTAAAAATCTAGGATTGCAGTTGAAGATCGAAAGATAGCATATATATTCACCCTGAGGCCACTGGGCATTGTTGAAGATTTCATCTACACCACGAAAATAATCATCGGCTACAGACTCCCAGTCAGAGTTTATCCTCGATAGATTTATTTCAAGCCCTGCCTTGTTTCCCTCGTAATAATCTTTTGTAAAGTTTGCAATTACCGCTCTTCGTTCATCCCCTGTGACTTCCTTTGCTTTTGATAGTTCTGGGTGTGCCCCAATTATTTTTTTGCTGTAATCCATCCCTCCTGAGTTCATATCTATAAACATCGAAGCAATATCTATGTCAAGTTGAATATTTAGTTGAAATTTGAGTTTTGGATATTTGTTCACGATTTTATTTTAAATATATACTTTATCGATTTCCTTCATTATCTTGTCAGTTTCAACGAGGACCACGATAATTTTTTGATAGTGTTCTATGTCTTCATTGGTTAGGGTTTTTCCCTTTCGATCCTTCAACCATTTTTGTGCAGGTTGATAACCACCGATAAAGAAATTCCAGGCTACATCCGGGACATTACCAAAATATTGTTCATTATTTATATAGACATTTCCATTTTTAAATTCAATTTTATCAAGCACATCAGATCCTGATATGGGATAGGTGGTAATAAAATTGTCAATTTTTGGAGTTTCCAATAAATGAAGTTGAATTAATTCTCTTCCAAGCGATACATATTTTTTGAATTTTATCTTGTCAGTTGGATATGGAATTTTAGGAAAATCTGTTTTGAGAAATTCATTATATTTGGATCGATAAAGAGGTGAGTACAATACAGCGTAAATATAATCAAAAATATCTTCTGGACTGAAATTAGAGGATACTATACTAGTAAATTTTGAGATTATTTCGGAGTTGAAGTTTGGTGTCCTCGTGCCGTCAACATTATATAAATACAACGGAGCAAAAGATGACTGAACACTTCGTTCTGTCGATTTAGCCTCCATTGGATTCCTTGAAACAAAAACAGCATTAAAATCATTATCTTTCTGGGATCTTGCATATCCCAAAGCTAGATTTTCCTTATTGATAAAATGTTTGGAGACAGAGTCGCGCCACCTCCACAATACTCTGTTGTCGTAATAGGTCCATCGATCTTCAAAGGGACGGTATGTTATTTTTATAAACTTATTTTCGTCAAGGTCTATGTATTTATTCTTATTAAAAATAAACTCCGGGTAATTTTTTCCAAGTTTAAATTCATTTTTCAGGGTTTCTTTTTTATAAACACCGCTAATTAAATTTTGAATTCGATTTGACATGACACTTTTACTTTCGTTCGTAATAAAGTCATCAGCCATTGTTACTATTCCTGTAGAACTTTTTATAAATAACTCATTAATAGAGAATCCTTCGTCATATACGACTTTATTACTTGTATCTTTCGGAACAAAATAAAACATCTTAGAATCAGGACTGAGTTTTTGCCATGTATGAGATTTATTTATTTCAGCGAACTTAGAGTCGCGGGATCCAAATAAATCAGAATAGAATACCTCTCCTAGCTGATCAAGATTCTTTTTCCCGGTTTTGATAGCAAATATTATTCCGACACCCTGCATGATATCAAAAACATTTTCATCTTTACTTCCATCTGGAGATTTTTCCTTCTTCTTTGAATTTCCATGTAAGTTAAGTAGGTAGATTTTGTCAAAGGTTTTTGCTAACTGCCACCGCATTCCTCGAAAGGTGGGGTTGTCAAGATAGCCATTGTTTGTAATCATTGCGACGATACCATCGCCATTTTTTTCAATCAAGCTCTCGGCGAACGAAATAAACTTAACATAGTCATCATTGAGCCAGTGTTTTCGTTCTTGTAGTTTTTGTTTTCCCCCAGGTTCAACCTTATACCTTTCTACTAAACTGTTTGCATAGGCTGTTTCGTTGCTGCTTATTCCAGAATATGGAGGATTTCCAACAACTACCATTATTGGTCTATCCTTTTTAATTTTTGAGGCTTCCTCAGCTTCTTCGGCAATACTAGCTCCAAAATCAAACGCTAATAGTTCTGGTTGATTGCTTACCTCATCTAGAGTGTTTGTTAGGTAAATTCCTAGTCTGGCTTTGCCACTACGCGTTTCATTAAAATATAAAAATCCTGTTTCTTTTAAGGCCATACTAAGTTTAAGGTGTGCAATTGTGTATGGCGCCATCATTAGCTCAAAACCGTATATTCTCGGAAGAAGCTCATGGTGAACATAACTAGGCCACTGACCCGCCTGATTCGAACTCCTTATCTTTGAGTATATTTTTCCTATTACTGTGCTTATGAAAGTTCCTGTTCCGACTGCAGGGTCAAGTACTTGGACACGATGCAATCCATTTTTTGTTTTTGATGTATTTGCCAGACCTCCTAAAAGATTAAACTCTTTTTCCAGTATTCGATCAACAGAATCAACAATGTATTGAACAACCGGTAAGGGGGTATAGAATGCGCCCATCTTTTTTCGTAATTCGTCATCATATTCACGTAGAAAATCCTCATAAAAGTGGATCACTTGGTCTTTCCCTTTATCTGCACCTTTCTTGGAATTGAATTTGAAATGACGTTCCATCAATTCTGACACATTGGCGTGTTGAAAAACCTCACAAAGCTCATCTGCAATATATGAAAGTCGTTTTTCAAAATTTCTTCCGGCTATATGATCGAAAAAATGTCCGAGGAATGGGTTTGAAGCTGGAATGAGGTCTCTTGCTTCTTGCCGACTAAATGTTTCAGGTGTGTTGTCATAGAATCGAGCTACAAATAGTCCATATACCAGCGTTTGGGCATACATGTCGGCAAAGGAATTTCTTGTAAGGTCGTGAACAAGTAATTTCTTGAGAGTTTCATATACATTGTGGAGTTCTGAGCTTTTTCCGGATTCAGATTCAAATATCGCTTGAATATTGTCCCTAATTCTTTGCGCCTTTCCACCCATGATCTTCGACAGGTGTTTGCCTGACTTGATCGGTTCCTTTCCTGAGATAGTAAATTCAAGAAGAGTATTTGCCAGGTTTTCATATTGTTCAGGGATTGGATTTAAAACTCTGTTCTTAATATCATAAGTCGCAATAATAATTGGTTCTCCATAAGGCAAGCCATTTCTATAAAATCGGAACTCAAGATAATCAGTAAGCACTAGGTTTGTATATCCAAAATATCTAGCCATCTGTTCAGACTTTTCTACCTTATCCAGTGATATGCCTATATCTTTTGTTTCGATGTACAGAAGAGGTATATCATCTTTAACAACTACAAAGTCTGGTTTATTACCCTGCTTTGCTTTAGCATCGTGGTCAAACCGCGTAACCTTTATCGACTCAAAAATCCCCTTAAGAAGGATCTCAAAATCAGTTCTATATCCTATTTCACTCGTTTCTTCGTGGGTAAATTTAGTTGAAACGGAAGAAATGTAATTATTCAATAATTCGGAATGTTTACTCATTTATAGCTAATTTTACCTCTAATATACTCAAATATACCAATATAAACTAAAGAGGGAGAGTAAAATAAAGATATCATGTCAAATACCAAGACAAATAGTAAAGGGCTAATTCTTTTTATAACCTGCATTTTGGCTGCTTTACTGGTCGGAGTTTTCGTCTTGAGCTATCGGAACATCTCCCAAATTACGAGTTTTGAGGAATGCGCTGATGCTGGCTACCCCATCATGGAGAGTTATCCCGAACAATGTCGAACTCCGAGTGGTAAAACATTTACTCGCCAGTTATCGGTCGAGTCAAATTTACAAACCCAAACAGTTGAGGAGATTGGTTTAACATTCAAGTATCCTAAAGATCTTGTCTATCGAAAAGAAATCGCTGATAATGATGGTCAAATCCGTACTGCTGGTTTTTTCCTTACCAAAGGAGCAGAAGCCGCCCCCAAATATCAAATGTACGGGCTTTATGAGCAATACAGAGATGCTAAGTTGTCGGATCTGGAATTATTAAAGAAAGAGATGGATCCAAAAAGTATTAAAGACGTGACTCTTGGTGGATACAAAGGTATTGAAGGTCTTATTCTTGGACCAAAAACCAGATATGCAACCATCATTTTGAAAGGTAACAAGTTATTCTCTATCTCAACAATGCCACCAACTCAGGAAAATAAGGCACAATCAGAGATAATTTTGGCTACATTTAATTTTAAATAACCAACTATAGTTATAGGACTATTTCCAATTTTTGCGTTTTCTGTCATGGCTACTGCGGTAGCCATCGTTCGAACCGATGT
>CAZUFH010000021.1:7258-12973 GCA_964618885.1 uncultured Pseudomonadales bacterium | reverse complement strand
G
Source organism: uncultured Pseudomonadales bacterium (assembly GCA_964618885.1). GTDB lineage: Bacteria > Patescibacteriota > Microgenomatia > UBA1400 > MFAQ01 > UBA10133. The sequence continues at coordinate 12,972 of CAZUFH010000021.1, read as the reverse complement.
GCACTCTCTTCAGTGTCCGGCCGGATGGGGCCTATGTCAAAATTGACGGAGGTGAAACTGTCAAGGTGGAGCCGGTCACCTGGTCTTCGTACAAAACAGTTTACAACGAACTCACCAATAGTCTCGACTCCGAAAATATTGGCAGTTTCAAACAGCTCCCCATTCGTCTCGCTTGGGCGATCACCATTCACAAAAGCCAGGGCAAGACCTTCGATAAAGTGGCTATCGATCTGGGTCGGGGTGCTTTTGCCCATGGCCAAACTTACGTGGCTCTCAGTCGCTGTACTTCGCTCTCTGGACTAAAACTGTTTAGGCCGATTCACCACGAAAGCATCATCGTCGATTCTTGTGTTTTGAACTTTCTAAGAAGCCTTAGGCAATCGGTTGCGGTGTAGTTACCTTTTTGGTCAAGGCTAAGAAAAGCACGGCTGCGGCCACCGCCATCACTCCTCCAAAGTAAAATGGCAGCCGGACACTTCCGAAGGTCCACAGCGCTCCGGCAATAGTGGAGGCAAAGAAAGTGGCTACACCCATGAGTGTCTGGTAAATCCCAAAAGCCGAAGCCGAAATTTCATGCGGAACCAATTTGGAGATATAAGTCTTACTTACCCCATCAGTCAGAGCCATGTAGATGCCATAAATCGGGAAAAGAGTCCAAACCCAAACCGCCGAGTTAATGAACCCAAATGCCAGATAGACCAAAGCGAAAAGTAAAAAGCCTATGAACAAAACTTTTCTGGCCCCAATCCTATCGGCAACTAGTCCGGCTGGGAGTGACAATAGAGCATAAGTGGAGTTAAAAAGGACGTAGGTAAAAATGGTTAGACCGATCGAGAGGCCCAAGTTTTGGGCGCGGAGAATCATAAAGACATCGGAGCTGTTTCCCAGGGTGAAGATAAAACTGATCAACAAAAAAATTTTAAAAGACGCGTTCGTCTTACTCCACTCAAACTTTAATCCATTTAGACCGAGCGGAGTCTTCTTTTTTTCTTTAATAAAAAACATTATGAGTAACACTCCGAGGAGTGCGGGTATAAAAGCAAGGAGAAAAAGCATTCGGTAGTCATTATTCAAGAGCCGCAGGAGAAAAATAGATACCAAAGGTCCCACTACGGCCCCTAGAGAGTCCATTGTCCGATGAAAGCCAAAGTTACGGCCGCGGTCCGTTTTTTCGGTGCTCTCGGTAATAATTGCGTCTCTGGCCGAGGTGCGGATACCTTTTCCGGTCCGATTGATTACTCTGGCAAACATCACCACTGGCCAAATAGTAGCGAGAGACATGATAAGGTGCGAGAAAGTGGCAAAGCCATACCCCCAGACGATATAAGGTTTTCTTTTTTGAGACCTATCGGAAAAAATACCGCTGAAAGCCATGAGGATTTTGGAAAACGAATCCGCTAATCCTTCGATAAAGCCTACGACCAGGGCCGGGGCTCCCAAGACCGATATCAAAAAAATGGGGACGATCGGATAAACCATTTCTGAAGCCATGTCGTTTAAAAAACTCACCAACCCCAGAATGACAACGTTGTGTGAAAATCCCTTCTTCTCTTCCATGGTAGATTTACTTTATCACTAATCTTCAGGATCCTCTTTCCCGGACCAGTCTCGAGGGTCTACTCCCACTTCTCTTCCTTGAAAAATCCAGTATCCTCCTTGCTCGTCAATCAGAAATCGGTATCTTAACTCTTCATACAAAGCGTCATCCTTGCCGCAGGCAAAGCTAATCAAACTGTTCGCTTCTCTAATGATATTGGCAGCATCATCTTCCACTACTGAGCTGTCTATCAAAGAAACCATTTCCTCAACCTCGGTCAGTTTCTTAACCAAAATGGCGGAAACACACTTTTCAAACTTCGCAAACGGCTTTTCCTTTTTTGCCATAGAATACAATGATACTATTCTATGAAATTTATTAAATCAAATACCAGGCAGTCCCCACTTTTCTTACTTCGTTTTTTGCTTGTCGGCTGTTTTCTGGTTCTGGCTATCTTGGCAAGAAATTTTCCGTATTTTGCTCTCGATCTCCGGATCAGTGAGACCATCCAAAGTATTCGCCATCCTCTATTTTCCGTCGTCATGAATCTGGTAAGTGAGCTGGGCGATGATTATCATCTTGGAATTATTGTCAGCCTAGCTGTCGTTCTTTTACTTTTTGCGGAGATGAAGATGGAGGCTCTCAAAGCAGCTCTTTTTGCTGCGGTGAGCGCTTTGGCGGGGACATTTATCAAGCTTATCGTGGCCCGGCCACGCCCAAACTCCCAATTCGTTCAAATTCAGGAAATTTTCAGTGATAAAAGTTTTCCCAGTTTGCACGTCCTCATCTTTACGGCTTTTTTTGGCTATATGTTTTATCTGGCTCTTGCCAGAGTCAAAACCACCTGGCTAAAAGCTCTCCTTGCCTTTGGCTCCGCCTTCTTGATTCTGACCATCGGAGTCTCTAGAATCTACCTGGGTGCACACTGGGCCAGTGATACTTTGGGGGGCTACCTGGTGGGAGCCTTTTTTATTAGCTATATTTCCGACCATGCCAAAAGATAAATTTACTGCTGTTTGGATTTCACACACTTCCATTTCCGACTATCTTCACTGTCCCCGGTCCTACTATCTAAAAAATATATATAAAGACCCAAGCACCGGCCACAAAATTCAGATTACCAGCCCCGCTTTGGCCTTGGGATCAGCTGTTCACAGTGTCATCGAATCCCTTTCTACCATTCCGACCGAGTCCCGCTTTGACCAATCAATCGTTTTGAAGTTTGACGAACTCTGGGACCAGTATGGCGGTAAAAAGGGTGGTTTTGCCGATCTGGAAGAAGAGCATAAGTACAAAGAGAGAGGCAAGTCCATGCTTCGAAAAGTCATGGATCACCCCGGACCACTGAAAAATTTATCCGTCAAGATAAAAGAATCTCTACCTTACTACTGGCTATCCGAAGAGGAAAATATTATTCTTTGTGGCAAGCTGGACTGGCTCGAGTATCTCCCGGATTCAGACAGCGTGCATATTATCGACTTTAAGACGAGTAAAAAAGAAGAAGCAGGGGACTCGCTCCAGCTACCTATCTATCATCTTTTGGTGCACAACTGTCAAAAAAGACCGGTCTCCAAAGCTTCTTACTGGTACTTGGAATTTAGTGACACCCTTCAGGAAAAAGAACTGCCGGATATTAGAGACGCACATACCAAAATCCTGGAGGTCGGTAGGAAAGTAAAGCTGGCCCGTAAACTGGAAAAATTTGACTGTCTTCAAGGTGCCGATGGTTGTCTCTGGTGCCGACCCTTGGAAGAAGTTCTTCGGGGGAAAGGGGAGCTCGTCGGCGAAGTCAATCACCGTGATACTTACATTCTCTCCAAGCCTCTTCCGGCCGAAATCGAGACCGACAGCGAAATAATCTAGAGCAAGAATATTTGCACCTCCCAGAGAGTTTGCTATAAAAATTATATATAGAACGAATTTGACTTGAGTATAATCAGGTTATGGATAAGAATAAAAGGGAGGAATTGGCAAAACAATTTAAAAAAACTACCGACAAGCTAGGAATGTCAATTGATTCGGGTATCTTTGATTTGATTGTTACATTAAACGCCTTAGGATTTCCAACTTCTGCCTCTTGTGAAGGACATTTAGATCGAGGTGTTGCTGCGCCTTGGGTAGATATTCAACCAAAAATGACTTCAGAAATTCAGACAAAAAAAGAGGAAATGCAAAGTCTATGGAGAGAGATAAAGAAAATGGAATCTGAGGGTAAACCAAAAACAGAAATAATGATGATTTTGGATAAGTTTCATCAGATAGAAAAAGAAGTGAATAAACCACTATTGTTGATGGCTGAAAAGCTAATGAATCTTTTAAACGAATTCTACAAAAGTTACTCAACTGAAGCTGAAACAATGCTCATCATGCGGAAGGTAGGTAGTGTCGCAATAAGGATGGAGAGTCAGGGGGCGATTGTGCAGGAAGTGAAAACAAAACAAGTGAAGGAAGGTTGTCTTTTGAAATATCAAAGTGAAATGGAAAAGTTTTCAGCATTCGTAAAAAATAAATTAATAGATTCAAACAAATAAAATTGTCATGATACAATCTTTTAGTTTAACTTTTGTTAAACTAGATACTTTAAAGGAGGTATGTGTGGCAATTATTACGTGTCCTGAATGTGGTGGTACTGGTGATTTGGGAACCTGTGGTTGGTGTGGTGGATCTGGTTATCCAATGGATGTAAACACAGGGCAGTCAGTTGAATGTCCGCGATTCCACGAAAATGGAATTGAACCAGGTGCTTGTGGCTGGTGTTATGGAACTGGACAAGTTGATGATGGTCTATATGAAGATTAAAGTGCTGTAAATCTAGTTGGCCCTGTAGAAGTACAGGGCTTTTAACTTAAACAATTAAGACACAATAATTAGTACGCCGCCATGGCTACCGCAAAGCCGTTTTGGGCATACACACAGCCCCAGACATACTCCCCACCTGCTAGTAACGATCGGTGCCCTAGCGTCGCCTCCCAGGCCGTGACAGTTTCCTTGGCTGAGCCATAGCCAGCCGCCAAGTACTCACTAATATTATATTTTTCGGATATCCACTTCAGATCCGCTCTGTCTAGCAGTGGCACAAAACCGGCATGACCATCAAGCTTACCCAATTCCAATAGCTGGTTCAAACGAATCGAGGCCAAGGTGCACAGCTCGTCGATTCTATTCAAAGGATTTACCCCGAGCTCGACCCTTCTTTTGTTTATAGCATCCCACAGCTCCGGACCTCCCCAAATAACTTTTTTGGATACAGTCACATACTTTCTGGGAGAAACCAAGACTACATACACGTTGACCTTATCTTGTTCGTTTTTTATGGCGATACCGACTTCCTTAAAGTCAGTGTGAAAAAGAGAAGTTTTCAAGGTGTTGTCTGCACTCCAATAGGCAATGGGATCGTTGGTTTTAAAGAAGTCTAGAAGCAACAGATCTCCTATGAGACTAGCTTCGTAACCTGCATTCTTGACTGCCACTTCTCGAGTAAGTCCGGTCAACGCTCCTGAATAATCATCTTCAGTTTGGATTACCGAGAGTCGACTTCGGGCAGCCTGATTGAGTTTGTCATTCATCTTTACCTTCATAAAGCCGGCTCCTTCCCGGGCGTCGTTGATTTTTTTCAATATTTCTTCGTTGGTCCAGTCAGGCAAAAATTTGGAGTTGTTTCGCTCGATATAAACTCTTTGGCTAATCTCCTCCCCAATCTTTTGAATGGGGATGTTTTTATAGCCATAATAAAGGATCCCGATTGCCACCATCCAAAGTACTAGTCGCAAAAATATCTTCATTTATTTTTTTCGTCATTGCGCGCCCCGCCTTGGCGGGGCAAAGCAATCCAGGTTTCTCTGGATCGCCACGGTCGCCTAGGCGACCTCGCGATGACCTTATTATCTAAGTATAAAATATTTTTTCCATCGGTGTATTACAATGGCACTATGAACATAATCTTCAACCCCCAAAAATTAGCCATCTCTGACCGCTTCAAACAACGGATTCAAACTAAGTTCGATCAGGGTCTGGGGAAATTACTGAAGAACTATCAAGAGGATCTCAAGATTGCTTCACTCTCCATAGAAAAAGTTACGCGTTCCGGCTACGAAATAAAGTTTGACATGAACCTACCTGGGTGCCCTATCAATATCAAAGATAGCCACAAGGTTCTTCTGGACGGCGTCGTCCGTGT
>CAZUFH010000021.1:3360-7158 GCA_964618885.1 uncultured Pseudomonadales bacterium | reverse complement strand
GCAGACTCAATCGGGGATGATAACCCATTCTTCATCTCAAACACTTTCTCGGCCAAATCGACACACACTCCGCAGCCGATACACTTATTTTGATCTACTTTTACTTTCATTTCAGTATTTTACAACAGATATAATGTCCTCATGCTCAATCTCATCAAATGTCCCAAATGTGGAGAAGAAATCGAAGTTTCTGAAGCCCTAAGTGCCACTATCAAGGAGCAGCTAGGCCATAGTCTTAAGGAAGAAGGTTTCAAAGAAGCGGAGCGCAAGTTCAAAAGTGAGGCCGCCGAAGAAGCCAAAATTCTCAAAGAAGAGCTTCTTTTTAAGACCAAGAAGCTTGACGAGTCCCGCGAAGCAGAGCTCCTTCTTCGTCAGGAAAAATTGAAGTTGGAAGACGAAAAAAAGTCTTTTGAGCTGGAAAAGCAAAAGCAGATTGAGATGGAGAGAGAAAAGATCCGAGTAGCCACCCTGGCCGAGTTTAGCGACACCCATCGCCTGAGGGACATGGAAAAGGACAAAATGCTTCTCGATATGAAAACCAAGATCGAAGATCTGCAGCAAAAAGTTTCCCAGGGGTCTCAACAGCTCCAGGGCGAAGTCCAAGAGCTCGACATGGAAGAGTATCTCAGATCTTCGTTCCCCTTCGATGATATTTCTCCGGTCGAGAAGGGTGTCCGTGGCGCCGATATCCGCCAGACCGTCCGCACCAATCTCGGCAATCCTTGTGGCGTCATCCTTTGGGAGTCCAAAAGAACCAAGGCTTGGTCCGATGACTGGGCCAGTAAGCTCAAAGAAGATCTCCGATCCTCCAAAGCCAATATCCCAATCATTGTGACTTCCGCCCTACCCAAAACCATTACGACTGGTTTTGGACTCTATGAAGGTGTGTGGGTTTCAGAACCCAAATTTGTTCAGCCCATTGCCGAAGTCATGCGCCTGAGGCTCATTGAAGCCGCCCGGGAAAAATTCGTCTCCCAAAACCGGGCCGACAAGTCCGAGTCTCTTTATAACTACGTTGTGAGTCACGAATTCCGTCAGCAAGTCGAAAACATCGTCGAAGTTTATCAAGAAATGCAAGAGCAAATCACCAAAGAGCGAGCTGCCTTCGAAAAGATCTGGAAAGCTCGGGAAACCCAGACCCAGCGACTCCTCACAGGTACCGCCGGCATTATCGGTAGTATGCAGGGGATAGTGGGCCAGTCTCTCCCGCCGGTCAAAGGTCTCGACCTCCTCGAGGGTTAAAAATGCACAAAAAAAGCACCCCCCAATAGAGGGGTACTGATTAGTGAAGATTTGGCTGCATCTGATACGCAAGTGAAATGAAGAGCCTAATGAGAGAAGTGGCTTCTGAGGGGTCCTCATTCATCATTTTAAGCAGTTCGTCGCTGAGTTTCCGAGCAACTTCCATACACATATGGAAGTAAGGAGAGGTTGGATCACTCGAAGGTATTCTAACCTCGCCGGCAATTTCGAATACAACTGCCATAAAGGCCAAGCCGGATGCAGCGAGATAACCATACCGCTCAACCATGCCGAACTTCTCGTATGCCTGAAAATAAGCCAAACCACGGCTGGTTCGATATCTTTTTCGAAGTTCTTCAGGCAAGTAGTTCTCTTGTCTAAGTTGATCAACAGAGAAACGTAACGACAGCTCCCAATTTGGTATGGGTCTACTAAAGTTCATTTGTGCCTCCAATTGGCTATAGAAAAGGGCAAATTTGTATCCCATATAATACTTCAAAATCGTTCAAAAGTCAAGAAAGAAAGCTATATTTTCAGCATGGCCACCGCATTTGTCGAACCTTCCTTGTAGAAGTTTTGTCCGTGAACCACGATGATAGTATCTCCTTTATTTAGTCTACCGGAGGAAATTAGTTCATTGGTAGTTTTATTAGGCAAAGTAAATTCACCTTCTCTAAGATTCGATTTGATCGCCTCGACTCCATAGGAAAGAGTCAGTTCTTCTACTACCTTTTGCTCGGCCGTGATGGAAATAATAGGCACGTGGGGCCGCAGCCTAGAGATTGACCTTGCCGTCATCCCGGAACTGGTAAATACCAAAATCAGCTTAACCTCAACAAATTTTTGAGAAAGTAGTTCTTTGGTCGCGTTTACGATAATATCGGTTTGATTTTTGGGTTCAATTTTGAAAATTGCCAAAGGAGCAGCTTTTTCGTTGAAAGCGGCAATTCTGGCCATGGCTTGAACTGCCTTTATTGGGTATTTTCCGCTCGCTGTTTCCCCCGAGAGCATCACGGCATCGGTACCATCCAAGACAGCGTTGGCTACGTCCGTCGCCTCCGCTCTCGTTGGTCTCGGACTTCCGGTCATCGACTGAAGCATTTGGGTCGCCGTAATCACTGGCTTATTGGCGGCCCGGCACTTGGAAATAATAATTTTTTGCCAGTAGGCAAGTTGCTCTATGGGTACCTCTACTCCCAGGTCTCCTCTGGCTACCATAATGGCATCGGCAGTTTCGATCAGCTCGTCCAGATGCTTAAGGGCCTGCATACTCTCGATTTTGGCAACGATCATAGCTTGAAACTTTCTTTTTTTCATCTCTTCTCGCAGGACTTCGATATCTTTTTTGGTCCGGCTAAAAGATAAAGCAACAAAATCTACCTTGTTGGAAGAAGCCATATCCAGTTTCAGAAGATCGGCATGGATCAAAGACGGTAGGTCGATCTGAACGCCAGGAAGGTTGACACCCTTACGATGACCAATTTCCCCGTCCTCAAGGGCGATCGCTTCGATAAGATCAGGAGAAACGCTTTTTACCACGAGTTCCACTGCTCCATCGTCAATTAAAATTTGATCGTTAGGGGATAAAGCTTGAAAAACTAATTCATGAGGTATGCAAATTGACTCTGTTCCCTGGGTAAATGAGGGTGTAATTTTTATTATCTGATCTTTTACCATAGGGTAGGGGAGCTTATCAAAAGTTTCGAGCCGTATTTCTGGACCCTGTAAGTCCAGCAGTATTCCGACACTCGCTTTCTTCTCGTTGGCGATCTTTTGGACCCTGAGGATTCTTTCTTCGTGCCACTCTGAAGTTCCATGTTTGGTATTAAACCGGAATACATTTACTCCGGACTCGATTAATTTGACAATGGTCTCTTCGGAGTCGCTAGCTGGACCCAAAGTGGCGACTATTTTTGTTAGTTTGTGCATTTTATTGAATATATTTGTAATTTCAATCCATTTCATTGTAATCGAATAGAGCCAATCGTGCTAACATGAGCCATGTACTACCGGAAATCACGCGGAATCTTCGACCCCAACTCCAAGGAGCCATTTCAAATCAGCCGCTCCAAAATTGAGCTTTTTTTACAGTGCCCCCGCTGTTTTTATATGGAGTGCCGGCTTGGGCTAGGGCGCCCTTCCACGCCACCATATACTTTAAACAATGCGGTGGATGCTCTCCTTAAAAGTGAATTTGATTTGTTAAGAAAAAACGGTGAAAAACACGAGCTAGTGAAGAAGTATGGCTTGGACGCTATTCCTTTTCAGCACAAAGATCTGGCTCAGTGGCGGGGAGAAGTCACCGCTTACGTTGGCGCTTTGGTTCTGGATGAAAAAAGTAATTTGATGATCAATGGCTTGGTGGATGATCTCTGGCAGGACAGTGAGGGAAATGTCGTCGTGGTCGACTACAAAGCCACCAGCACCACGTCCGAGATTACACTTGATGCCGAGTATCGCCAAGGCTATAAACGGCAGATGGAAATTTATCAGTGGTTACTCCGAAAAAACGGATTGACCGTGAATAATATGGGGAATTTCGTATATGTGAACGGA
>CAZUFH010000021.1:0-3350 GCA_964618885.1 uncultured Pseudomonadales bacterium | reverse complement strand
AAGCCACCAGCACCACCAAGGAAATTTCTCTGAATGACGAATACAAGCAGTCATACAAAAGACAAATCGAAGTCTATCAATGGATTTTCAGGAAGCTCGGTTTTCCGGTTTCCAAGGTTGGCTACTTTGTTTTTGCCAATGCCCTAAAAAACCTGCCCAAGTTTGATGGCCGTCTCGAGTTTGAAATGTCTATCATTCCTTATGAAGGCAATCCGGACTGGGTGGACTTGACCCTTTTGGAAATAAAGGAGCTTTTAAAGGCGGACAACATCCCCGCCCCGTCCCCAGAGTGTGAGTACTGCGCCTATAAACAAAAATCAGTCCAAATAGCCAAGTCGCTCAAAGAGAAACCTTTATCCTTGTTCTCAAGCTAAACATTCTCTTCAATCTTTTCTATTTTCAATCTCTGGCCATTTAGCTCAAACTCAGCGCCGACCTTTCTACCTATTAGATTTTTGGCCAAGGGCGTCTTTTCGCTGAGGAGCACAACTCCTTCTTCCTGAGTCCCTCCCAAACCGTTCGGTACTACGAGGTACCGCTGGACTGTGTCTGTACTTAGGTTGCGAATTTGAATAATTGTTTGGTAATTGGCGATTCCAGCCATGATCTCCATGAGTTTTTTCTTCTCTTCCAAAAGTGAGTTATATAGCTGATTGGCGATCTGTCTCGTCTGGTCGTGAGCCGATTCCATCGGCGTGGCACTTTCATCACGCTCGATGGCTGCGAACTTAATCCGTTTCTCAATTACCTCGATCTCTTTTCTAATTTTCTGTTTCAAATCAATCATAATCAATTTTACTACGCAACCCGTCATTGCGAGGAATGTCAGGCGACCTGCCTGCCGGCAGGCAGGTCTCACTCCATCAAACATGATGGTGGGATAATAGAATCATGGTTCTTACGGATTTTCATTTTGACCTTCCTCCTGAGCTCATCGGCCAAGAAGCCATCGAGCCGCGGGACTCTTGCAAACTTTTGGTGGTAGACAGAGAGGATCAAAGCCTCACTCACCACCATTTTAGTGATCTCACAGACCTCCTGGATTCGGATTGCGTCTTGGTTCTAAACGACACCAAGGTATTTCCTGCGAGACTTTTTGGGACCAAAAACAGTGGGGGGAAAGTGGAAGTGCTCCTGTTGAAACAAATTTCGCTCGACACTTTTGAGTGCATTGCTCGTGGCAAACTGAAAGTCGGTCAGAACCTTGATTTCGGTTCCGACTTATCCGGAGTTATTTTGACGAAAGACAAAGAAGGACAAATAAATCTCCGGTTTAATCTCTCGGGCACGAACCTCATAGCCAGAGTGGACGAACTAGGACAAACTCCCTTACCTCCATACATTCATTCCCACACAGCCGAGACTGAGCTCCGGGAAAAATATCAGACTGTCTATGCAAGAGAAAAGGGGAGTGCTGCCGCCCCTACCGCCGGCTTGCACTTTACCGAAAGTCTTTTGGCAAAATTAGCCGAGAAAGAAATTCAAATCGAAAAAATTACTCTTCACGTCGGACTCGGGACATTTAAGCCGGTGACCGAGGAACAAGTCACAGCCAAGACTCTCCATTCTGAATCTTTTTGGCTCACTCCCGAAGTGGCCGACAGGCTAAACCAGGCCAAAAAAGAAGGCAAAAAAATTATTGCCGTCGGAACCACCTCTTGTCGAGTTCTCGAAACCCAGTCTGATGACTCGGGTATGCTCACCGCTGGGGTAGGGGAGACCAATATCTTCATTCAGCCGGGTTACAGATATAAATTTGTCGATGGCCTAATCACCAATTTTCATCTGCCGGGGACATCATTATTAATGCTCGTGAGTGCCCTCGTTTCTGCACCAAACTCCCCTGCCTCGCCGGCAGGCGGGCCCATCACCTTCAAAGATTTTCAAACTAGTCTCATAGGTCGGGCTTATCAAGAAGCCATCGAAAATAACTACAAATTCTTCAGCTTCGGCGACGCCATGCTAATTCTATAGTCCGTCATTGCGAACCCGCCTTGGCGGGTGTGGCAATCCCACTCCATTCGTCATTCCCGACCTGATCTGGGGTACATTTCGTCATTGCGAGGAGGTATTCCGACGTGGCAATCCCACTCCACCATTGTCATTCCGGACTTGATCCGGAATCTATAAAAATAAATTCATTATTTCGAGTTTTTGATTTTTAGAGTTTTTTCATCCTCCCCCTCATCTCCTCCACCAGCCTTACCATAAATCGCACATTATGAATCGAAGCCAGTCGGTAATACGTAAGCTCCTTGGATCGGTAAAGGTGATTTAAGTACCCACGAGTGTATCCGGAAAGGCAGGTATAGCAATCACAGCCCTCCATAATGATGTTTCTATCATTGATGAACTGTGCATTGCTGATATTTAGTCTGCCGTTGGAAAATTCACTTTCAAACTTGTCCCCTCGGATCTCACCGTAGTAAAGCGCGCCATTCCGGGCCAGCCGGGTGGGAGCGACACAATCAAACATGTCTATGCCCGCCAAAATAATGTCCACGAGGTTTTGCGGATCTCTCCCGAGACCCATGGTATAAATCGGTTTATCTTTTGGTAGGAGGTGCTTGATCCAGCCAATTACTTCCAGCGTCCCTTTCATGTTGTAGCCTACAGTCTCGCCCCCCAAGGCGATCCCGCTAAACGGCAGTGAAGTAATAAACTCCGCTGCTTCCTTCCTCATCTCTTGATCCATGCTCCCCTGAATAATTCCAAAGAGGGCCTGATTTGTTCCTTGAGCGCTTTTCATGCTGTTTTGCTGCCACTGTTTTACACTGCGCTCCGCCCACCGATGTGTCCGTTCCATGGCCTCTCTAATATATTTTGGTTCGGCTTTGTCGGGGGTACACTCGTCAAAAGCCATAATTATGTCGGCACCCAGGTCTCGCTGAATATCCATCGAGACTTCAGGGGTAAAGCGGTGCAGCTTCCCGTCTAGGTGAGACTTAAAAGTGACTCCTTCATCATCTATCTTTGAAAGCTTATCTCCCTTGGCTCCAAGACCCAGAGAAAAGACTTGGAAACCGCCACTATCGGTCAGCGTCGGGCCGTTCCAGTTCATAAACTTGGCCACACCTCCCATGTCAGAAACAGTCTGCTCACCTGGGCGCAGAAACAGGTGATAGGTGTTGGCCAGGACGATCTCCGCCTTTGTTCCCCGGATATCCAGGCCATCCAAGGCTTTTATGGTCGCAGCTGTCCCTACCGGCATAAAAACCGGAGTCTGCACCTCACCATGGTCGGTCGTCATCTTCCCCGTTCCGTCGGAGTTTTTGGTAAATTTAAACATAAAATTGAGCCGAAGGTGGGACTCCCTCGAATAACTATCTGCTGATAGTTTTCTCGGACCT
>CAZUFH010000020.1:10398-13057 GCA_964618885.1 uncultured Pseudomonadales bacterium | reverse complement strand
ACCTGAGTGGGCCGCTGGTACCCGAAGGGGTGAATCTATATAAATAAACATAAATTTTTGATTTTTTGAGTTTTAGAGTTTTATCCCAAGGTCACCCCAATCATATCAAGCTTGGGTAAATATCGTTTAATCTCTCCTCTAAACTTCTCCGCCAAGTTGGCCGAGTAGGTCGCGTTCTTGGTGTTCTCCATGTGTCCACACAATCGATCTTCATACTCGCGTACGATATCCATGATCTTGGCACCTTCCGAATTAAATTCTGCCTGGAACTTCTTAGGATCTTCTTCGTATTTGTCATGAAGCTCCTGGAAGGCGTCAAACTCCTTCTCGTGCTTGGTCACCATTTCGGTAAAAGTCTCTCTAAATTTTGTCGCCATAAAAAAGATTCTATCATGTACACTTGTCCTATGAAAAGAACTGTCATTTGCTTGGTGGGCTCTATGGTTTCCGGTAAAAGCGACGTCGGAAAACACCTCAAAACCCTGGGGTTTACCTATGAAAGTCTCTCCGATAGAGTGAGAGAGGAGGCCGATGCGAGAGGAGTAGAGAAGAGAAGGGAAAACCTTCAAGATATTGGAAATAACCTTCGAGATGCCTACGGTGTTCAGGTGTTAGCCGAAAGAACTTGTGAATTATTCAAAAATACGACCGGTGATATCGTGATCGATGCCGTCAGAAATCCCGGAGAAATCGAGTTTCTAAGACAAGAACTTGGAGCGATCGTTTTTGGAGTCGATGCACCAGTCGAAAAAAGACTGGAGTGGTACTTGGCCCGAGCCGAAGCCAGAGGCGAAGACGGAGCTACTGTAGAGGATTTTTATAAAGCCAACGACCGGGACTTTGGCATCGGCGAAGAGATTTCCGGTCAGCAAGTGGGCCGATGTTTGGAAATGGCCGACTGCATTATCAACAATGGCAGTTCCAAGAGTAAGCTCTACGAAGAAGTTGAGTATTACCTGATTCTAAACGGCTTCAGTCCGGAAGGTGCCCGCCGTGCCCAAGAAAAAAAATAAAACCCCGTTGGTAATAAAAAGCCCCCAATTCTGGGGGCGGAAACTTAGCGTTTCAAAGTGGCGTGCATTGTAATGTCGATATCATCAAATCCCAGCATCGATCCTCGGTGAAAATAGATGGCATCTTCCACTGCGGCAGTGACGTCTTCCGCTATGAAGACACTTATGTTAAAGTCGAGCATTATAACCTGAATACCCTTGGCGGATTTGATCGAGCTGATTCCCACCACGGTCTTAATCTGAAAATTTTGTTGCAGTTGCTCTTTAAGTTCTTTGACCAGCGCCTCTTCGTGAAGTTTCAGCTTTTCAGTCGGGGTTTTCAGGTCATATTCTGCCAGGGAAATGTTCCCTGACGGCAAGTAGTTCAAAAAATCAAAAACTTCATCAGACAAGTGTAAGGTAATTTCGCTCATTTATACCTCCAAAACAGTTTTTTTCAGGAACCCCAGCATTTTACCATTTTCTTACCCCTCTGTGCCCTGAAACTCTCCCTCTTTTTCAAATTTGTACCGCCAAGTGAGATTGACATCCTCCTCTTCCGAATACATAAACACCAATCCCTCTTCTTTCATTATCCGGAAAAACTCCTCCCAAGAAATGTCTTTGGTGGTTTCTCTACCCTCACTCAGCATCCCTTCGTCCTTCTTTCCCGGCCAATCTATCCGCAAGCCGATCTTGTCCATCACCACCTCAGGATCATTTATCATCGCCGGCTTTCCCCCGTGGAGGACTACCCAGTTTTTAATTTCTTCGTTTGTTTCTGCCCTCTTATATATTACTTCCATAATAAAATATTAGCACTATTTCTTACCAATTCCCACAATTCCAACGCACTCCTTTTTAAATTTGAGTTTTTGATTTTTCGAGTTTTATCTTTCCTGCCTTACCTTCTCAAACAATACTAAGGCGGTAGCTACACTCACGTTCAGCGAAGCCACCTCTTGATTCATGGGAATATTTACAAACGAATCACACTCTTTTTGGAGAGGTTCCGATATACCTTCGGCTTCGCCACCCATCAAAAAGGCCGCCGGACCGGTCAGTTTACTATCGTAGATTGATTTACCCATGTCTACTTCGACCCCGAGCACTGGTACTGCGTACTTATGAAGTATGTTCATAGCTTGAAAGAGGCTCATGGGGATCAATGGGACGTACGCCGCTGCGCCCATGGAGATCTTGGCGACTACCGGGGTTATTTGATGCACTCCATTGGGCGAAGCCACCACTGCGTCCACTCCCGCCGCCCAGGCTGTTCTCATAATCGCTCCCAGATTTTGCTCATAATCAATATGGTTTAGCAGTAGTACAAAAGCATTTCTTTTTTCTCTGAGAATCTGCTCCAGGGACTTTATTTCGGGGGCATCCATGGTCGCCAGTACTCCTTGGGCATTTTTCGACTCTGACATCTTTTCCAGTTCTTCCGATTTCATTATTTGCACATTCACCCCTTTTTCTTTAGCCAGTTTCTGAATTTCGATAATCTTGGGGTCGTGGATCGATCCTGAGGCCACCATGAGGAGGTTAATTTTTTGTCCAGAAGTAAGGGCATCATGTACCATATTTCTGCCTTCTAGAGTAATAAATTCTGCTATTTTCGCCATACGCTCAATTATAAGCTAGATCGGTTCAATAAAAATCACAAC
>CAZUFH010000020.1:0-10298 GCA_964618885.1 uncultured Pseudomonadales bacterium | reverse complement strand
TCCGCTTCGTTAAGCTTTATCGAGTTCTGGTACATTATCTTGGGCTCCCAATTTTCCCCAATAATAGCTCTCAGTAATTCTTCTTTGTCCTTCCGGTATATTGGCAGGTATTCCCGGTTAAAAGGCTTCCACTGCCCTTCATCAAAGTCACTATATTTATACTTCACTCCCACACCGGTAAATGGATCGTCGGCAATAAAAACCCCCAGGTCATCATCGAAGCCTCTAATGATGGCGTTATGTCCAATGTCTTCATTCGGATGAAGCCAGTCTTCAATAATAATGTAATATCCATTGGTTACCAGTGTTTTCAAAATAGCCAAATTACCGTTAAACATCAGTCTCGATTCGATGTTGTATTGCTTTCTAAGATAATCACCGATTTCATAAGTAAATACGTTTGAATCGGAAGGGTTTGTCCTGAGGGCTTTTTTGGTCTCCACCTGGCTCACGTTATAACCAAAGTACTGGAGGGCCATCGAGGTCGTAGCCGGTCCACAATTATTAAAACTTTGAGGTACCCAATTCGCACTTGGAAGGAAAAATTTTCTTCCCGGTTGGACAAAGATAATTTTTGGAATTTTAGCTCCGTTTGTCGTCTTTACGACGGTCGCAATATTTTCAGAAGCAGTCATGGCCACCTTGCTGGTAGTCTCTGCCAGTGTCCTAGCTAATGATTTATTTTGCCGGCTAAAAAAAACCACCGACCCCAACGCTGCGATGGGTAATAAAATTAGTATCCAGTTTATTCCTTTTTTTCTTCTCATATAATATACCAACCTCAAAGCCAGTTGTCATAACTCTGTCATTCCTGCGTAGGCAGGAATCCATCCAATAACCCAACTATATCAAAACCGACATCTGGTTTTAATTAAGCTATATTGCACTGAGGTCTGTAATAAATAATACAGGAAAACGACAATAAAATCCCGCCTTTCGGCGGGCACATATCAATGTCCAAGGTCCTCGGCGGGGAAATAACTTCCAAATAGGTCCATCGCTTGAGTAAAATATTTTTCGGCATATTCCTTGTGTTGTTCTGGAGGCAGACTGCGATTAAAAACCATCGCTTCTTTTTTTCCTTCGATGATGAACTCTACCTCGAAGACCGGGTGTTTCCAGCTGGCAAAATTAAGCACCGCAGCCGACATAATCATCCTTACGACTTCCCAAGCTGTGTCCTCGGTGATAAAAATGGCTACTTTGTTATTATTCTTGTCATAAAGTTGTTCTGCCGACATTATCACTTCGTACATCTCTGACAAACCTAAAAAATCGGTGAATCTAGCGAGGTTTTGAATCACTTCGTCACTCGGGTCTATTTCAATTATCCGGTTGATAATCATGCTACCTCCGTTTAAATGTACACTCAGATTTTCACCATTCTACCACTATTGAAGCTAACAATATTTACTTGTTGACAAGCCCTATAGCAATATGATATATTGATCCTTGCCAACTTGGCAAACAACATGGAAAACCAAATTACTTATATAGCTTTGGTTTTACTGGTACTCATTCCGGTAAGGCCTTTGGGCACTCAGTGTGCCTCGGTTTTTGCGTCTATCTATACCTAATGGAATAAATATTAGATTTACTCAAACGCCGCGGTATACGCGGCGTTTTTGTGCGCACATTAAAAATTTATGGAGGACAAATGTATACTAGTGAGGTGGAAAAGTCTAATGCGATAAAAACCTATGTGGGCTTGCGATTATTTTCCTCATTGTTTTTTGCCGTCATTGTCACTGTTAATCTGGTTTACCAGGCTACCATAGTGGGTTTGAACCCTCTGCAGTTAGTTTTAGTGGGTACTCTTTTGGAGGTGGTGTCCTTTCTTTTTGAAGTACCCACTGGAATTGTGGCAGATTTGTATAGTCGAAAGTTGTCAGTAATTCTTGGTGTTTTTTTAATTGGAATTGGGTTCACCCTAGAGGGATCGATCCCAACTTTTGCGGCCGTTTTACTGGCACAGATTATCTGGGGGATTGGTTTTACTTTTGTCAGTGGCGCAAGAGAGGCGTGGATTGCTGATGAGGTCGGGGAAGAAAATACCGGAAAGGTTTTTATGAGGGGTCAACAAGCTGGTCAGCTTGGCACCTTTGTTGGCATTGCCATCAGTATGGCACTGGCCAATATTGACATCAGGATTCCAATCATCTTGGGAGGCATTATGTATAGCCTTCAAGCATTGTATCTTGCCTTTTTTATGACTGAGAACAACTTTACTCCAACTCCGATGAAATACAGAGATACTTTTTCTTCGATGAAGAACACCTTTGTTGCTGGGCTAAAGCTGATAAGAGCGAGCAATGTACTTCTATTAATAATTCTCACTGGAATGATTTTTGGTATGTTCAGTGAGGGTTTTGATCGACTTTGGACTCCATACATGCTGAATAGTTTTGTTTTTCCGACCATCTTAAGTTTTAGTCCGGTAATGTGGTTCGGAATAATTAGTATGGTAGCCACTTTATTGGCTGCAATCTTGACAGCGGTGCTGAGTAGAAAAATAGATACCTATAATCATAAATCAACTGTAAAAGCACTCCTGGTTGTGAACTTATTCTTGACCATTGGAGTGATTGCTTTTGGATTTGCAGGCGGCTTTGTTGCAGCCGTCGCAGCTTATTGGTTTGCCTATATGTTTAGAGAGGCCAGAGGACCAATCTATGATGCTTGGACAAACCAGAACTTGGAGCCAAAAGTGCGCGCCACGGTTTTTTCTATGTGTAGCCAGGCAAATGCGTTTGGTCAAATTGTTGGTGGTCCAATTTTGGGCATTATTGCCAGCATCTTCGCTTTAAGAATTAGTATCCTTGTAACTGGCCTGCTGCTTATTCCGACGCTATTTCTTTATAACTATTCGTATACGAAACACAAACTTCTTAACTAATTGCCGTTTGTAGTAACAAACACTAACATACAAGATTACCTAATAACCCCCGAAATATCGGGGGCTTTTTCTTGTCAAATTCACACTACCTCTGTATGATACGGCCATGTCTAAATTCATAGAGAAGAGAGCATTGCAATCCTTTGACTCTTTAAAGGCTTCAGGAGAGACTGCCGTCCACCGTTATCGCCCCTCCTTTCCGGCTCGCACCTTGGTCGAAATGGATTTATTGGAAGGCCGGATTTTTGACTGGGGGTGTGGTCGAGGTTTTGATTTAGAATATTTCCGGAGCCAAGGGTTTAGTGCAGAAGGCTGGGACCCAAATCACTTACCGGAAACCCCGCCGGAAAAATTTCCTCCCGGAACTTTTGACCTGGTTCATTGTGCCTTCGTCTTAAATACCCTTCCAGACCCGGAAGAGAGATTACAGATACTTCGGGCCATTCACGATTTTCTACCTCCAGCTGGACACATTTCTCTGACCGTTCGCTCTCAAAGTAATATTAATGCTAACAAAAAACCTACCTGGAAAAGATATAGTGATGGTTGGATGACTCCGAAAGGAACTTTTCAAAAGGGATATACCGCAGATGAGCTGGTGGAAATAATCTCACCACTATTCAAAGACATTGTGGTTATGTCTCGAGAACCTCTCTTTGTTATCGCTTCCCCGATCTAGCAACTTTCTTAACTGATTTTTTGGGAGATACGCTCGTCTTCACCAGCTGGACATCTTTGTTTACCAGCAGGTAGATTATTGGCAATATTCCCAAACTATTTATCAAAAGTAGGGCTACAAACCACACTCGCTGATCCTTCCTGGCACTTTTGTAAAGCGATATGCCTTTCAAGATCAAGTCTAGTACTACTAACAAATAGATTACCGGCTTCATTCCCTGCGATACAAAAAATAAAGGAGAATTGTACATATTTCCATAATACACCAACTCAATTCCTGTTGTGAAGACGGACTGTGAATTATTAGATATAATGAAAAGCATATTATTTATTCCAGAGCATGAATAAACTCACCTTTCTCCTTCCCGCCGCCCTTATTTTTTCCGGCTGTACCCTGATCCCAGGCAAAACCACTTCGATCACCGGCACCGAACAACAAAAAGCCGAAAAACTCGGCCAAATCATCGCGAGTGGCGGACAGGCGGATTGTCAGGTCACCAATTTAACGGATAATACCAGTACCCAAATCATCGTTTCCGGAAAGAAAATGAAGTTTATCGGCTCTGACCTTGGCGGAGGCAAAAAAGGCACGATGCTAAATGACACCGTCTATACCTACGTCTGGACGGAAGGTGAAAAGGAAGGTTTCAAGACCAAGCTCGAGGTAGAAAAACCAGCCGAACCGACCGAAGATAATACTCAAGAAGAGAGCTTGGACACCACCAAAAGAGCCGAGAGTTACGATGATGAAACAAAATTCAAAACGGACTGCACCAGTCGTAGTATCTCCGATTCAGAATTTACTCCTCCTGCTGACGTCAAATTTACCGACTTTGCAGAAATAATGAAGGGAGTACCCCAGATCCCTTCGATTCCTTCACTTCCCTACCAGGACGAAGGCGAATAAAGATTATTTATGAGCCGATTCTCATAAGACTCCAAATCATCCAGGGCTACATCTTTTTTAGAGCCTTTTTCATGTCAAATCCTTTACCTAGTACAGGACGGAAGAGATCTCCTTTCTTTTTTATTCTCTCCAAAATGTTTTCCATCCTGAATAGCTGCGGCATCAGTTTTTCATTTACCTCTTTCCATTCCAGTGGTGTCGATACCGTAGCTCCAGGTTTAGCTCGTACAGAGTATGGTGTGGCCAGTGTCTGGCCTCTTGCATTTTGGAAGCAATCCAAGTAGACCTTTCCCTTTCTGTCTATTGGGTGTCTCTCCAGGCTCGTAATTTTTGGTAGGCGTTCATGCACCTTGATGGCAATTATCTGAGCTATGTCTCTTACTTGATCATAGCTGTATGCTGCTCCCAGCGGAGAATAGATATGCATGCCACTGGCTCCGGACGTTTTTGGGTAGTTCGGGATACCGGCCTCCTCCAATACCTCGTGTACCACTAGTGCAGTCTCAATCACTTTTTCAAACCCAACTTCCTCCGGATCCAAGTCGAGGATCATATAGTCGGGGTAGTTAAGGTGTCCGATGCGAGAGTTCCAGGGGTTAATGTCGATACACCCTAGGTTGATCATATAGACGAGAGTTGCTTCATCTTGGCAAAGCAGATAGTGGATTTTTTTGTTTTCTTCCTGAGTTTTGGTAATGAATTTTTTTATCCATCTGGGGGCGATGTCCAGGTCTTTATGGTAAAAGTTTATACCGTCGATTCCGTCCGGGTATCGCAGAAGTGACTCAGGGCGATCCTTCAAATAGGGGAGTAGTATCGGAGAAATATTTCTATAATACTCAATCAAGTCACCCTTGGTATATCCTTCCACAGGCCAAAAGATTTTATCCAGGTTACTAAGTACCAGCTTCTGTTTTCCAATCACTACTTCGGTGGCACCTCCAAACTTCTCGATCTCTACTTCTTCAGGTACTTTGTCTTCCCTAAGCCCCAAGAAGACAGATTGTCGCATCAGTTCGTCTTGGGTCCACTCGGCAAACTTCACTTCGCAGATTAGTTCGGGCTTCACCCAAGTCACCGGCATATTAGTCTTAGGAGGAGTTTCGAAGGGAGATTTTTTTCGAATTAAGGGCTTCAACTTACCATAGAGGAACTCCAAACTTTTTTGGTCAAATCCCGTCCCGGTATGTCCAATGTATTTAAGTATTTTTCCTTTATAGACGCCGAGGACCAGCGAGCCAAATTTTTCCCTCTCGCCTCGGGCTTTGGTATATCCACAAATGATCGCCTCTTGTCTCATGTGTGTTTTTATTTTTAGCCAGTCTCTTCCCCTAACTCCTTGCTGATAAGGACTGCTTTCTTTTTTGGCAACTATTCCTTCAAGTCCTTGCGCCTTCGCAGCTCTAAAGAATTTTTTCCCTTGTGTCTCAATCACTTCACTCAGTGCTATCTTGCCTTTTTTAGGAATTATTTTCTCCAGTTGTTTTCTTCTCTCCTTCAAGGACTCCCCTTGTAGATTTCTTCCATTCAAGAAGAGGATATCAAAAACATAATAAACCAGTTCTCCTTTTTTATCCTTTTGATAATTCTGCAGTAGTTGAAAGGATGGCTTTCCGTTTTCATCCAGGGCTACAATCTCTCCATCTAGTACCATGTCGTAAGGCATTCCACCCAGTGCTTCAAAGATTTCAGGAAAGCTCGTTTCAAACGATTGAAGATTTCTGGAGTAAAGTTTCACTTTGCCTTTCTCAACTTCGGCGATGGCTCTATACCCATCCCACTTTATTTCAAATGTCCAGCCTTCCTTGTCAAAAGCTTTTTCTACGAGAGTAGCCAACATCGGTTTGACCTTGTGTGGCATATCGATTTTATTCTTTATCAAACTTTCTTTTTTAGTCTTCTCTGCCACAGGTTCTTCGTCTTCTCTCTTTTTAATTAGGAGCCAATTGTTCCCACCTTTCAGATATTTACTACCTTTCTTATTAGTCAGTTTTATTAAGGCAAACATTCCCTTAAGTTTTTTTCCTCTGAGATAAAACTCCCACATCTTCTCATCGGCAAATTTGGTGGAGTAAGTGCCATGGTCCCAGATCTCCACCGTTCCAGCACCGTAATTTCCCTCTGGAATTCTTCCGTGAAATTTTCCATATTCCAGAGGGTGATCTTCGACCTCAATGGCGAGTCTTTTTTCCGATGGGTCCATAGATGGTCCCTTTGGTACTGCCCAGCTCTTTAGGACGCCGTTCTTTTCGAGACGAAGGTCAAAGTGTAGGTGAGAGGCACTGTGTTTCTGGACGACAAAAGTTAACTGGTTATGCCTTTTTTTGAAAATTTGACCTCTGTCATTCCCGACCTGAGTGGGCCGCTGGTACCCGAAGGGGTGAATCCATCCCTTTACATCTCCCCCTGGTTCTGGAGTACTCCTGAAATTTCTTTTCTTTAGGTATTTGTCTAAGCTCATGTTTCGTGGTATGCCGGGCGACCACTCTTGGCTTTTTCCAGACTGGCTTTAAGAACCGCCATCAAATCTCGACTCCTGGTCTTTTCAGGCATTTTGTCCCTTGCCTTGGGCTTTTTCCCTTTGGCTTTAGCTGCGATCATTTTCTTAAGGTCTTCTTGATAAGTATCGTGAAATTTTTCGGGTTTAAAGTGTTCGGTAAGCTCGTCAATCAGCTGCAGTGCCATGTTAAGTTCTTTTTCACTCGGTTCTCGTTCTGATATCTTTATGTTTTTTACGGGCTGGATTTCACCCTCATACTTCAGCTGTTCTAGTACCAGTATATTTCCCTCCGGCTTTACGATTCCTAGGTGCTCTCTATTGCGGAGGACAAACTTGGCCACCCCCACCTTCTTAGACTTTTTTAGAGCTTCACGCAAGATCACATACGCCTTGGCTGACCCTTCTATCGGCTCCAGAAAGTATGGTTTGTCCGAGTAGATCGGATCAATCTCACTTTCCATGGCAAAGCTTACGACATCAATTAGCTGCGTCTTCCGGACATTGGCCGACTTGAAGTCTTCTTCAGTCAGCACCACATAGTCTCCATCACTATACTCATACCCCCGGACCACATCCTCGTAAGGAATTTCTTTGCCATCTTTTCGACAGACTCTTGCGTAGCGGATGGGTGAGAGATCTTTCTTGTGTAGCAGGTCCAAGTCCAGCTCTGTTCCGGCTGTACCACTATAGAGTTGTACCGGTAGAGTCACCAGTCCAAATCCGAGCGCTCCCGTCCATATTGGTCTCATATCATTTATCTTATCAAACGAAGTGAAAGAATTGTTACACAATATCAGATCAAGAAAACGAAAGCGCCCATTGCCAACAGAAGCACTCCCAGGGAAGTGGTTATGACTAGAAATTTTCGACTTTGTTTACTCCTGGCGACTATGAAGTTTATTAGCACCACCAATAAAATAATTGTCTTCATCTAGCAAAATTATATCAGTGTGATTTGGATGTATACTATTTACCAATACCAATTAAGTCCAAGTCCAAAATGGAAGAAAAAATTGAGTCAGAGTTATCAAGTAACAACTCCGAGATGAAAAAATCGAACAATCTCCCTGTCATTGGTTTTCTCGTTATATTGGCAATAGTCATTGCTTCTGGTGTCTTAAAAGTCAACAAAAAGAGTTCTGAGACTTCTCTACCAGTTGAAATTCAAAGTACTCCTACACCGACACCAGCCCCGATCGATGTCGTAAATGGAGAAATTTCTGTAGAGGCCGGTAGTTTCTACTACAAGCCAAACTTGATTCGGGTAAAAAAGGGAGAAAAGGTCAAACTGATCCTGAACAGTGTCAGTATGATGCATGACTTTAACATCGATGAGCTAGGCGTCAAAGTTCCAATTACCAAGTCCGGAAGCACTTCAACCGTCGAATTTACCCCCAACCAAGTTGGTGAGTTCGAGTTTTACTGCTCTGTTGGCCAGCACCGCCAAAATGGCCAAGTCGGCAAGCTCATCGTGACCGAGTAGGTGTTACTTCGTCGAAATAGTAATCGAACTTGAGCCAACGTTGCCGGATTTGTCGGTCGCCTTGACTATTATTGAATACGTTTTGGCTCGGTTCGAGGTCTTAAATTTATAGGTATAGCTTGAGGAGGTGACCGAAGAGACAAGCGAGTTATTTACATAGAATTCCATTTTAGATACGCCAATGTTGTCAGTCCCCACCGCACTTATGCTTACAGTCGACCTGGTAGAAAAAGTAGCTCCATTCGCCGGTAAGGTGATCGAAACTTGAGGAGCGATGGTATCACCAGATACTACCACTGTCGGGGTTGGGGTAGGCGTGGTACCTGATGACGAACCAAACTCGATCGCTCCCATATCTGGCACATTTACGGCTCCTATCTGGCCAGGATTTGCCGGGTCTCCATGATCTATGGTCGGCGATCCTGATAAAAGGGTAAACACTCCACCAGCTGCGTTAGTAAACTTAGGATTCGCCGAAAGTGAGGAGAGGCTCCCTGCATTTGGATTGTCCAATCTATTTCCCGAAGCGGTATAAAACGCCGCTAGGCTTGAAGCGCTCACGTAGTTATATAGTACTTTTGGTGATCCAGAGTCGGAGTACCAAAGATTATTATGCGAAACATTTACGTAAGCACTGGCGACAAAATTCGCAGTAGTGTTGTTATATCCAATGTTATTGATATACGTATCCTGACAAGTAGTGAATGTACAGGGAGATTCTTTCCACCCATCGTCAAAGCCATACTTATTGTTATAAGCAGTATTATTATAAAAAACATTACCCCCAGTTCCGTTTGGGTCAAATCCTCTTGCTTTGTTACCGTATGAAATATTTTGTTTGACCAGGTTATATCCACCAGTTACTCCACCGCCTACTTTGATTCCGTTTCCATCACCCGTACCTACTTGTCCATAGGCAATATTACCTGTGATCACGTTGTGAGAAGTGTTCCAAGAATCTATGCCGTCATCTGAATTACCATAAGTAGTATTATTCGAGACCAGGGTATTTTTTGTGCCCGATCCTTCAAGGGAGATCCCATCAGAATTACCACCGGAGCCGGTATTGTTATAAGAAATATTTCCGGTCACTTCGTTCCCGGTCACTCCATTCGGGCTTTTTGTCGCATGAGAAAGGACTCTAATTCCACTGAGATCATTAGCGTAGGTAATGTTATTCAGGACTTGATTATAAGAACCGTCTTCTATCAGAATTCCATTTGTGTTTGTGCCGGAGGTATTATTGTTGTGGACTGAGTTATTTTCAATAATATTGTGGTTTGGGATAGCCGATCCATTTGGAGTCACGTAAATAGCTCCACCCCAGCTTCCTATCGCGCCTGTCACTTCAAAGCCATAAATCCGAACGTAAGAAACTCCGCTCAGCTTTATAGCCGCCGTACCACCCTCCACGACTACCTTCTCATTGTTATAAGCAGAAATATTAAAATATGCGTTTGACGAACCAGAGCGGGTTACCACGAATGGAGCATAAATCCCTGCCCTTATATATAGATTATCTCCAGGGGAAAAGGTACTCAGTCCTTTTGCTACTGTACAAAAAGGTTGGTCAATTGTTCCTGGCCAAGTATCATTACAGCCCTTACCACCCTTATTATCTTTATCAACAAAGAAGTTATTTCCGGTCTCATTAAAGGCAGAGGCTCGACTCTCCATACTTCGTTTTGACAAAAGCTTCGGAATATAAATGACACTCGCCACCATGGCCACCATCAAAAGTATTAGAGGCATTGATTTTTTAATCGAACTGGAACGTTTTCTCTTTGTCATATGCAGGTAAGTATCTTAACAGCATGTTAATAATTACAGCTCA
>CAZUFH010000019.1:0-13178 GCA_964618885.1 uncultured Pseudomonadales bacterium | reverse complement strand
CTGGTGATTGTGGCGAAGCTCTCTCAACATATGGCTCGTTTGCCGACCTCGCCATAAAATACCCACTGATTAGGAGAAAATTTTATCAGCGGGTATTTAGGATTGAGACAGCAATTGGCCTATCGGTCAAGTGCCTGCTCCGCAGGCACTTTAATTGTTGATGTTTATCTCTATCGGTATTGTGTTAGGTATCCTTTCACAACACTCTGGTTTGAAATGATTATAGAGAGCCGCTTCAGCTCCATCCCTGTAGTCTTTGTGTACTCCAGCTGCCCTAAAATAACATTCGTAACCATTAAGATATTTGTGACATTGCACGTTTACCTCTTGTCCTCTTTGATGTTCGCCAAGCCTTGAATTAAGATTTGCTGCTTGACCGACATAATATACGTATAACTTTCCATCAGTTGGATTCAAATAACTTAGACGGTAAATACCACCAACTTCACTTATCGTACTAACCCCTTCACTATCCAAACTCTTTAGATCTGTCCAATTAAGTTGCATTCCGGTTCACCACCTTTCAAATCAAAATAATAAAAAAGACGCCAAGTTTATCTTCTGATAAACAGCGTCTAGTCACTCAATTACTTTGCAGGTTTTTGGGCGACTGGTTCTGCCTACCAGTGTAGATCATAGTATATCATAAACACGAAGAAAAAGCGAATTATTTTTTCCTATAGAAAACTGTGATAAGTTTAAATTGATGGAAAAAAAGAAATACACAAAGGAGAAGCCATTGACCAAGCAAGAGATCAGTGAAAACAAAAAACTGATTCCCAAAATGATCTACATTATAGAAATGACTTTTGCCTCTTTTGGGATACAAGTAAAAGTGGTTGAGGTTCATATCTGGGATAGGTTCATAACCTTCGGCATCACCATAACTATGGGAACTAAGATCGATAAGATTCTTAAACAGGATAAGGAACTATCTCTAGCTCTGGCTGCACCAGGGATGGTCGACATCCATTTAGAGCCTGGTAGAGATCTTATTTATATTGATGTCCCCAAGGGAAAAAAAGAAACTGCCTGAAGGCAAATTCAAAATTATCAGGATTCCAACTGAAACAAAGATGGAAACCGGAAAACTTATGGAATCCGAATTTTACGATGATCTAAAAAAGTTATCGAGATATATCCTAAGTAAAACAGGAGACCTGTTCTATTGGTTAGAAGAAAAGGTGCCCAGAAAAAAAGAATATTAAGCTACCGACAGTTCCCAACAATCCAGAAAAATAGAAAATAATTGTTGATTCCATGTCAAATACATCATCAGTGTGTCGAGACACTTTTTTGGATTTTCGATATTATTCTTGTTAATTTTGATATATAGAGCTAGACTCAGAACAGAGGTTGTTTGTCTTGAGAAAAATAAACATGAATATCATTAAAAACCACATAACAAAACTTGCTTTCGAATGGTCTGATAAAGAAAAAGGGGATAAGAATTCAGTTTCAGGCTTCATCCTCAGATATATCGAATCAAAGAAGAAACTTAGAGACGCCCAAGTCGAAGCACTGAAAATCTATCTCTGGTTAAAAAACATCGGCAACAATAAACCTTTATTGGATATATTCAAGGAACATTATTCCGACAAGGAAGGAAATCGGCTCACCACTCTCCTGGTGGATATTGCAAATGAACTAGATAATAAAAAATTAGCTAAATATGCCAAAGAAGCAAGTGATGAAGAGATAGAAGCTGTATTTGACGATCTTTTTGGAGGATATAGAGATATTTCTAATGTCCTATTCAGTCTCCCGATGGGAGCTGGTAAGACTTTTGTTATGGCTGCCATGATCTATATAGATTTATATTTCAATCTCAATAATGATGATGACAGGTTTGCCAAGAACTTCCTAATATTCGCTCCTAGCGGATTAAAGTCCTCAGTAATCCCGAGTCTCCGAACAATCGAGCGGTTTGATGCCTCGTGGATATTGCCCCCAGACGTAGCTAATCAAATAAAGAGTCAAATGAAATTTGTGGTTCTGGATCAAAACAAGACGCAGAAAAAGAGTAATCGCATTGAGAATCCAAATGCTAGAAAAGTACAAGAATGTTTAAATCAGGCAAATCCACAGGGATATGTTTTTGTCACCAATGCCGAGAAAGTAATACTCGACAAAATAATATTTGATCCAAACAAGGGTCTGCCACTCTTTGAAATAGAAGAAGACGAGAAGAGCAGATTAGAGAATGAATTAAGGGATCAATTATCTATGGTTCCAAGACTATCAATTCTCATCGACGAAGTACATCATACCCAAAATGAAGAAAACAAATTACGAGCTGTCATCAATAATCAGTTCAATCGGGGTAACACGATCAACATTATTGGTTTCACAGGTACACCCTACTTCAGAAGAAACATAACCGTTGATTCAATGACCTTAACACTTGATCAAATCCCTAATACCATATATCACTATGAACTCAAAAATGGCGTTCGTAACTTCTTAAAACAGCCCGTTATCAAAAGCTTCTCTAGTACAACTGAAGTTATAGTTAAATCCGCGCTGGATGATTTTTATAATAAATTTTACAACCAAGAATACTTAGATGGAAGAAAGCCCAAGCTAGCTATTTATTGTTCTGATATTCAGAGACTCCATGGAGAAATATTGCCACTGGTTCTTGAATTTTATAGTGAGAAGGGATTAAATACTGATGAGGTTTTCTGGTTCCACGGCGATTCAAAGGCAAAGACGAAAACAGGAGAGACATATAAATTAGGTAAAGATGCAGATATCGAGTTCAGCAAACTCGACACTCCATATTCCAAAAAAAGAATTATTCTACTCGTTCAAATCGGCAAAGAGGGTTGGGATTGTCAATCATTATCGGGTGTTGTCCTGTCGGGTGAAGGAGATAGTCCAAAAAACATGGTTTTACAAACATCAAGTCGATGTTTGCGAGAAGTGGATGATGCCAGCAAAGAAATCGGCCTAATATATCTGAATCAAGGCAATTACAGACATTTGGAAAGGGAGTTAAGTGATAATCACAAAATCACGGTCAAGGAGTTTGAGGAGGGCAAAGAAAAAGAAGATGTGCTGCTTAGGGCTGACCGTCGCAAATACCTTAAGCTTCCTCCTCTCGAATACAAGCAGTTAAAGATAAAATACGAACTGATTAATGAACAGGATCAAATTGTTTCCGAGGTGGTAATATCCAACATCCTAAATCTCCTAAGAACTAAAGAAAACCCTTACTTCATTCCTGAAATAACTACTTCAAGGGAGGGACTTGATTGGGAGAATGAAGCAGATATAGTCGTTTCTCCAATAAACTATTTCTATCAAAAACTTAGTTTTAGTCAGTTTAAAAACCTAGTAATCAAATCTTCGTTAGGACACTTAACTTATAGTCAATTTAAACTATCAGAAATATTACTTCACAAAATTTATCAATTCATTACCGAGGATAATTCGTTAAAATCTGGCTTTCAGCTAACTAAATTAATCGCCGATATTCATTCAGCCATAATTCCACAAGCCTCAGTCAGAATTCACGAGTCTGTCGAGCCCGAATCGGTTAATTGGCTGATTTCAGACGTCAACACAAATCCAATCTTAGATAAGGCCAAAATATATCCCGACAATATCGACTTTATTAATAAGATCCCCAATTACGATAAAAATAAAACATCTATCGCAGAAATCACTGCAGTTGAGGACGAAAAAATTAAACAGTTCGAATTAACGAAGAAGGTAGTTAGTGGGGATGCACAACTAATAGCCCAGATGGATGCCAAGATTGAAGAGGTGAATAGATCCAAATTACCGGTTAAAAACAAAGATCGATCCTTTCATTATATCCCTTATGAATTTGCTAGCAAGCTCGAGAAAGATATTTTGGAGCACATCTTCAAGCTGGGTGCCTTTCAAAGTAATCAGCTGGAGGTTTACTTCAACGGAGACCGCTTTCTCTCTACCTTCAAAATAAAAATATACAAAAAAATTAATGATCGGTGGAAACTGATTCAAGATCGATATACCCCTGACTTTCTGATAATAAAGAGAAGTAAAAACAGGGTTGAAAAGACGTTGATCATCGAAACAAAAGGCGCTCATTTATCCCAAGACTTCAGTGATATCAAAGATTTTATGGAGAATACTTTTATTGGTCTAAATAAACAAAAATACGACTTCTTATATCTACAAGATGGTAAGGATATGGATTATCATTACCAAGCGATAACAGATAGAATTAACAAATATTTCATAAGCTAAAATGCCCATAAAGTATATTCCTTACCAAATCAAACCCTTAAAAGGCCAAGCAGTCTTGCCTTTCTTGCGGTACCACCAGCAAAACACGGCCAAAGATTTTCAGCTAAAAGGGATACCTTATTTCGGGGTAGATCTAGTCGAGAAGGTAAATCAAAGTGGTGACAAAGCAAATGATAATCTGGTTATTCACGGTGACTGTCTTAATGCTTGTGCATATCTTAAAGATAAGGATATTAAAGTTGATCTGGTATATATAGATCCTCCATTTGCCAGTGGCGCCAATTATGCTAAAAAGATCTTCATCAGGCAAAACCCTAAGTTAGTCGCAAAACTAGAAGAGGCAGAAAAAAAACTTAAAGCTGAAGCTGGTGAGGAAGTAGATAACTCTGAACTACAAACACTTGAGGAGACAATGTATGGAGATATCTGGCAAAAAGAAGATTATCTAAACTGGCTGTATGAGAGACTTTTAGCAATTAAAGAAGTGATGAGTGAAACGGCCAGCATCTATGTACACTTAGATTGGCATATCGGACATTATGTTAAGGTCTTACTGGACGAGATTTTTGGAGAGGAAAACTTTAGAAATGAAATTATTTGGGGATACAGGACTGGTGGCACATCGAAGAATACATTTGCAAAAAAACATGACACTATATTGTTTTACTCAAAATCAGACAACTACAATTTCAACACTCAGTACTATCGATCATATCAAGAAAAGAAGTATAACTTTAATGAAAAATATCCTGAGATTTATGATGAGGGAGTTGGTAAGTGGTATCACAATTCAATATGTAGAGACGTATGGGAAGATTTATATCCTGTGGGAACAGAACCCGGAAATACAGAGCGAACAGATTATGCCACCCAAAAACCAGAAGTGTTATTGGAGAGAATAATTAAAGCAAGCTCAAATAAAGGGATGACAGTGGTTGATTTCTTCGGGGGTTCTGGAGTTGCAGTCAAAGTCGCTAATGATTTGGATAGAAAGTTCATTACGTCTGATGTGGGGATTAACGCGATCCAGACCATAAGAGACCGCTTGGTTGAGTCCGGTGTCAGTTTCGATATTCTAAAAATTAAAGACGGAATTGATCTGTTTCGTAATCCACAACAGACGATGGATAAACTAGCATCGATCATCCCAGGCCTGACGATCAAACATGAATTTAGTGATTTCTGGTTTGGTGCTATGGTTGATAAAGGCGTGGTCTGTCCTTGTTGGGTCCCTAATCTTTTAGATAAAAATCAAGCGATTCTTAACCCGGCTTTGTTCAGCAAGATACTAGATGAGACAGTCAAGCTAGAGGGTGTCAGTAAGGTGATTGTTTGTAGCATTGATATTGTTGAAATAGAGGAGATTAATAAAATGATCAAAGACTATGATCTGCGTGACTCTGAAGGAAAGTCGGTGGAGTTTATCTTTAAAGACTTGAAAGAATTGATTGACTTATTGGTTAGCCCAGACTCTATTGAATATAAAATCACCCAGAAAGACGGTAAAATTGTTATTAGTTTTGAGAGATTTGTATCAGATTATTTAATGCAAAAAATAGATGAATTTAACTCTAAGAAAAAAGCAAGTCAAAAGAAAATTGAGATCAGTGACGAAGGTTTAGAACTTATCGAATATATCAGTATAGATTCTTCTAATGTTAAGGGTGTCTGGAAGTCCGATCACGAGATTAAAATCGACAAGAAAGGATACATGATTGTCGATGGTAATAAAACCAAAAACTTCTGGGATGGGACTATCGCTTCCGACAAGAAACCTCTTCGCCTGAAAGTCCGAAATATTGCAGGAGATGAAATTATTTTATCGATCGAAAAATAAAGATCCTCAAAAAGCTGACGAGGATGTGACTGACTAAATCGTCAAATCACGAATGGGCGCTGATGGAGCCCAGTATTTGACCCAGT
This sequence comes from uncultured Pseudomonadales bacterium, assembly GCA_964618885.1. Lineage (GTDB taxonomy): Bacteria > Patescibacteriota > Microgenomatia > UBA1400 > MFAQ01 > UBA10133. The sequence continues at coordinate 7,016 of CAZUFH010000019.1, read as the reverse complement.
TGACTGAATCAATAGCTGCTTGTTTGGATGAATATCCTTCGCTCCAACATACCTCGCGGCCATTAGAAGCTACAAGACGCCACCTGTACTCACCAGCACGATCTCGATAAATTTCGAAATGTACCATTGCTTATTACACCTCCTTTCTAAATTACGGGTAGAGATCTGCTTAAAAACTCTCCCCCGCCCAAATACATCTAAATGTACTTGGGAGGGAGGAGTGAGATAATCTAAACCGCAATAATGTGGGGAGGTTTACCTCGCCAGCTTTTTAAGGATCACGGCAATTAATATATATCCTTGATCGCAAGAAGTCTATAATTATTTACAACATGACTGAAATAATCTATATCCTAACCAACGAAGCAATGCCTGGATATGTAAAGATTGGCAAAACATCAACAAGTTTAGAACAACGCATCCGTGAATTAAGTGCGTCGACAAGCGTTCCGTTACCCTTTACCTGTTTTTATGCGTGTACTGTTGAAAATATGAACTTTGTTGAGCATCAGCTTCACGACGCCTTTGATAACAACAGAATAAATCCCAAAAGAGAATTTTTTCAAATCGCTCCTGAACGTGTGGTTGCTGCCTTAAAATTAGTTGAAATTGAAGATATCACCCCTAAGAAAGATTATGTTGATTCCAAAGAAGATCAAAAAGCCCTAACTCAAGCTCGAAAACGTAGAACTGACTTTAGCTTTAAGGCGGCTGATATTCCAGTAGGATCAGAAATATATTTTAGTCGAGATGAAAGTGTCAGGGCAAAGGTGATCGATAATCGCTCAATTGAATTAAACGGAGAGAAAACGAGTCTCTCAATGTCTGCCCAAAAACTCCTCGGATATAACTACGGAGTCGCTGGGCCTGATTATTGGATGTATGACGGAGAATCGTTAGACGAGCGGAGAAGAAGAATAGAATCTTTAGAATAACACAGTATATAGGATAACAAGTTTTGCGTTGGCGGTTCTTTTTGCACCACAGTAGTAGTATTCCCATGAAGATCTATCTATATGTCCCCAACTGTAAGCCAGCATTAACCCTATTTCTTTGTTCTTGATTCATAAGTGCCGGACATGAATGCTGACCATTCTTGATATTGTCCAAAGATTCTATAAGACCTTTAGAATCTCTCGCTTTAATAAATTGAATTAGATGTGCCACATTAGGATTCTTATCAACTTCCCACTCTAAACAAGTATTTACCCTCCCGAACGAATCTAGATATAAATCTTGATTGAAACATGTAACCTCTCCGGTAAATAAAGTGACAGAGCACATACAGCGAAGTACTAAGAATTCAAAACCATCTTCAAGGACGATCCGATTTCTTTTTAGTGATCTTTTATCATAAGGAGCACCTGGAACTTTGATATTAAATCCAGCCTCATTGATAACTTTTTCTATAAACGGTTCTCTGACTTTATCCAAATCTACTAACTCGATGAATCTCAATTCCTGAACACCATGTTTCTTAACAAAATCAATCATAGACAATACCTTTTTTGCTTCCTTTGGGTCTTCAGGTTTGACTACGCAATTTACTCTAATCTTCACTCCCATGGAAACCAACTTATCCAGTGCAGCTATCCCCAGATCAAAAACTGATGGATTGACCCTACATGTTTTAGCAAATTCATCTCTATCTAGAGTGTCAATCGAAAAGTATACAAAATCCAAATTTTTGAACACCCCTGGCTCACCATTTAGCCACCTATATGTCGGTACACCTTTTGTAAGTGCAACTAATTCGATATCTAAATCCTTCAATTTATTTGTGAGAAGTGAAAAGTCTTTATACAGAAACGGATCACCACCTGTAAGCGTTATACATTTAAGATGGAAGTTATCTTTTAATAACTGAGTCAAAAACACATAGTCATCGACATTAAGATTTTCCCTATCACTTTTTTGATTGCCCATTCCTTCGTTGTGGCAGTAAACACAGTTATATGTGCACGAGTTGGTTAGGAAAAATCTAGCTTTGAGAAATCTTCTCTTTAGTTCCATTGTCTTGTATCTTCAAAGCTTTTCTAATTTCATCCGCAATTAAATGGGTAAACTTATGACCAGGCTCGTTAATTGTTATTTTTGCACGTATTCGATACCCAATAAGAGCTAAGTCACCAATGAGGTCAAGTGTCTTATGTCTGGCTGGTTCGTCATCTTTTTTAAGTGGAGTCAAAAATTCATTAGCTGTAAAAGTAACTACTGGTGATTTTCTTGGGTCTTCCGGTAAAGCCTTAAAAACAGATCTTATACCATTCCATTTTGTCAAATCATTTAGGTCTATTGGCGATCTAAGAAAAGTTCTGGCAAAACTTATATCTTTTGCAAATGATTCCGGGTTTTCTTCAAAACTAATTGAGTGTTCACCGATTGGAGCGGGAAAGGGTGCAGAGGCTTCAATTTTTAATTTGTCGGCTTTCTCAAATTTCGCAAATCTATTTTCAAATTCGGGTTGTAAAATTGTAAATGGTTCGACAATCTCAATTATTTTTCTGAATTTAGTTTGTTCAATAATTCCTGCCTTGAGTAGCGCTTTTGTAAATTCTTCAGCGGACCCATCTTGGGCTGGGACAACACTATCGCTCAGAGTTATTTTTAGATTATCTATTCCTAAGCCCCAGATGGCTGCCATAAGGTGTTCGATTGTAAGAATATCAACTCCCTCCTTCGTTAGAGCAGTTGTATGGACATCCATCAATTTAACAAAGTCGGCTATCGCAGGAATACAGACATCTTTGTGGCAGAATTCTATCCCTGAATCTTCTATGGCGGGCTCACAGGTCATCTTGATATTTTCCCCAGAAAAGAGCGAAAAACCCTTGAAAGTGAACTTGTTGCTGATCGTTCTCTGTCTTTCTCTCGATTCAATTAGTTTTAGCTTCATAATATCCTGTAGATGTATAATTGCCAATTATAACAAATATGCCTGATTTAACCGACAATCACGCCCATTTGGAACTTCTGGAGTCTCAAAGTAGAGAATTGACTCCGGGGCTAATGTCTTTCCAAGAGACCAATGCCTTAAAGGATGGTAGATTTTCCAATCTTTATTGGGTAGAAATTGATAAAAACAAATTTAACTTTACACTTTCAGCCTCAACAAGCCCTATTCCACTACTAGACTTTAATTTGGCAAATCGAAAAGTGATTGCCGGTATTAATTTTGGTAGCTTCTTTCTGTCTGACGATCTCCATACACCAGTCACAACTTTCTATAACTTGATGATTAACAGTGGAAAAATTTTCCAGTTTCCATCGAACACCAGACCTGCCCTGAAATCAAAAGATGGAAAGTTATCGGAAATAAAAATCCCAGCGAATGGAACTCTTAATCTGGGAAACCAAACGTTCACCTGGTCCGGATCAAATTCCGTAGAAAAAACAGATTTAAAAATCTTTGGAATGTTTGATTTAACTATAGGAAAGATTAAATTTGATAAAGTATCCACCAGAAGAAAGATTCTTAGTGAAACCAGTTTTGTTACCTGCGATACCGAAGAAACCTTACTTGGAATCAATATCTCCAAAGGTCAGCCAAAACTGGAAAGAATTATTCGTACTCCATTGGACTTAACTCAATTCGCCTATGTTATAAAGGGAAACTCTGAATTATTAAAGAAAGCAAAAGTAGGTCAAGAAATCACCGGCGTTAGATTTGGACGTGTGAGTTTCGATGATGAAAATGTTTGTAGTGCCAGTTTTAGTTTGGGAAAAACCAGAGATGAATTAATTAATAACCTTAGAACTCAACTCATCTTCCCTAAGGGTGGGGAACCAAAGCCGATGTCTAAAGATTATCTAAAATCTTGGAGTGTAGTTTTGGAAACTAAAGACAAAATTATTTTCTTTATTGGCGATGCCAGGCCGAAAGTAAAAAACCAAGAAGGTTTATCTGTTTTTGAACTACAAACTATATTACAAAAAAAGTTTGATTATTCTTGGGCGTGTGTGGGAGATAGTGGTCAGAGTTCAAAATTAATGGTTATTGGCGATACAGCGGAGATTTATGGTAATATGCACTATCAAAATTACTCGGGTAAATCTCCTGTCTGGGATGGGAAAAACGGAAGACATATACCCGTGGCTCTATTAGCTTATGAGTAACCTAGAAAAACGACAATATGACCAAGATTTTCTCCTCACTGGAGAAGGTTTGTCTGATAAGGAAAAGGCATTATTAAGATTGCCCTCTAGACTAAAAACACCTGAAGACGCTCAAGAAATCAAAGAATTGCTTCTGTCTTTAGATTTTGTCAGATGTGAAGGTGGTCCGACTTTAATGGGGCAAGAGACAGGACTTCCTTGTACGATCGAGGGTCAAAGAAAAAACGAGACACCACAAAGAGAATTTGATGTTCCACCTTTCTATATTTCTAAAAACACAGTTACAAATGCAGAATATGAACTTCACGATCCAAGACACAGTAGAACAAATACTTCCAAAGGTGATAGAAATCCTGTAACTTGTATGACTTATGGTAGAGCTATTGGATTTGCTTTGTGGCTTAATGAACAAACTGGTCTGGCTTTTAGCCTACCAACGGAACCGCAGTATGTGGCGGCAGCAGCTCCGTACGGATGGCAGTTCCCTCACAAACCTGATGGTATTCCTGATAGACATGTTCAAAATAATTACAAAGCTTATGTCGATGCTTACCCCGAAGGGGAAATCGGATCAAGTCTGGAAGTTGACGACCCCAGAGTTCCTGAAAATTATTTAGGTCTTAAACACGCATCGGGTAATGTTTCGATCTTTACCCTTGGACATTATTCGACTCCGGGTCACTGGGGTTCTGAATCAGATGGATCATATGTAGTCGTCGTTGGTGGTAATTTTAGGCTTTGCCCTTTTGGAACAAGAACTATAACCCGAGGAATTATTGATGTAACAGGAATTTTTGACACAGTAGGGATTAGGTTAGTTCATCCAGACCCGAATTATTTACTGGATAGCCACAAGGGTTTATAAATTCAGTTTTCGTAATTCACCATCGATTCTAGCAAATTCTTCCTCCGAAATTTCATCTATCACCCCCCAGCCGTTTGAAATAATTTTTTCCGCTAATCCAATGGCTTCAAGAGCCCTAGGTTTTAACAAATCTGGAATTTCATCGCAGCTTGGATGATGTGTTTTTTTAGGATAATCAGAATATTTTTCATAAAACAAACTAATGTCCTTAATATATTTGTTATTTTCTGAAGGGTATCGTGTGTATATTACAAACTCTTTATTTCGAGCTCCCTTATTCACAATAAAATCCTGTTTAAACATAGGTCTGGCACCATAATCGTATACAAAAAATCCGATGACTTGATCCTCAGGAATTACAGTAGATCGCGAAACCACGACCGCCCCTAGTGAAATAAACTTTTCTGGGTGAGTACTCTTCAAAGCATCAGCAAATCCAGAGTCAACCCGACACAGCTCTTTCAACTCTTCGGGATATGGTTGCATCCTAATTACCAGGTCTCTAATTGACGGCATACTTAAGATAAATTATATCCTATATTTATAAATTTCTAGTTTTGCGTTGGCGGTTCTTTTTGCACCACTGCGGTGGTGCCGTTCGAGCCGATGTTGGAGTCTATCCGCCTTTGGAGGAGCAGGCGTGGTTGGCAAAATTGGACAATATCCAAAAATAAATAGTGGTTATGCCAATTTCTCCATCATCGTATCCAGGTAAGATTTTATCCATAGTGCTAGTGGCTTTACGTCACGTCCCATTCGGGATAACTTTATAGCTTCATGATATTTTTTCTGTTGTTGTTTAACAATCCTGGGGTAACCCTCTAACACGGGAGGTAAACCCATTTTAATGGCATATTTATCAGCGACAGCCCGTGCAATTCTTCCATTGCCATCCATAAAAGGATGAATCATGACCAATCTCAGGTGAATCTCGGCAAGTAGGTAGCATTTCTCTATATATCCACCAATAGTATGAAGATCCAATCTATTTAGCCAGCCAGCATATTCAGCCATTTTTGAAGGAATTTCTACCGGCAAGGGCAATTTCATAGACTCATCGTAATAATCCCCAATCCTCCTTTCTTCATTTCTATATTCACCTCTATTAGGAAATACATATTTGAATAGCAAATTATGCATGTCCTTGATTTCTTCAATAATGCCAAATGGTGAGATTACTTTTTGATAACTTGCTCTCTGAACATACCTTTTATAAAGCATATTGAGACCACCCTCTTCCCTTTGTAAAACAATTTGGTGGTCTCTTCGTATTCCAAATTTTGCTCCTGATAAATATTCTTTGTCTCTACAATATTCTTGCCACAGTTGAGGAATTACATCTTCCTGTGTCAGCGCGCTTTCAGCGCTCATCTTCTGGATACTCGAGTGCCGTACTTGAAGCCACAATATCGGATAGCATGCCACTTACCAACTTCTCCTGCAGACTAGAGTCATCTTCTTCGCTAGATTTCACATTTTTTGGAATAGTTGTCTCAAGATCTCTATCTGAAATCTCAAATTCAGTGCCATTAACAAGTTTCTTCCAAGAATCTTCTTGATGTGACAACTCAACTATGTCAGAAGTAGACATCTTCATTAAAGGCACTAAAGTGTTTTTTGCCAGAGAAATAATTGAATCAGATAACTCGGGCATATTTGACCCCGAGTAGTTGTAAATCTGACTGTTGTATAGCAATGTGGTTGCTTGCATAGAAACGTCAATACCTTCTTGGTTCTGTAAATTCATAAAATCAACAGGTACGGGTCCTAAAGGCATGCGGACAAATAAAAGATCATTCGAATTTACAAGACTAGATCTAATAAGTTCTTTGTGTAGAAAATAAATTAATTTGGCAAACTTAACCTTACTCTGACCGGGGTGGAGTTTTAGGATCTCAATTGCTAGATTGTAGAGATAGCCATTCATATTCTTTTATATATATATATATATATTAAATATACTTACATTTATCAATTATGTAAAACCATACATTTTGAGCAGGAACCTTTCGGTACTGCTGTTTGTGAGGTGTTA
>CAZUFH010000018.1:10890-13396 GCA_964618885.1 uncultured Pseudomonadales bacterium | reverse complement strand
ATGAAGACCAATCTCATTATTGAGTTCTACTCAAGATAATTTATTTAACAATTAGAAAAACAAAAAATGTTACAACCTAATTTCAAAATTACCATCAAGGACAAAAAAGAGATCAACTCGGCTGAAGTTATCATCGAACCACTTCCTCAAAATTTCGGCCACACCATGGGCAATGCCCTTCGTCGTGTCCTTTTGACTTCTCTCGAAGGTGGCGCGGCTATCAGAGTCAAGATCGATGGCGTGTCTCACCAGTTTTCGACCCTTTCCGGACTCAAAGAAGATATTTTAGAGCTCGTTCTCAATCTAAAAACTCTAAACTTTTTTGTCGATTCGGATGAACCTGTTGATATCAAGCTAAAGGCTTCTGGAGTCAAAGTCGTCAAGGCTTCAGACCTCGATCTTCCAAGTAATGTCACCATCGCCAACTCGGACGTAATTTTGGCCAATCTCACTTCCCCGAAATCCAAACTATCTGCCGTAGTTACCGTTGCTCGTGGTATGGGCTACGTGGCTTCAGAGGAAAACGCGACGAACGAGATTGGTGTCATCCCCTTGGATGCCTCTTTTTCGCCCGTTATCAAGGCCAACTACACTGTTGAAGCCGCTCGTGTCGGACGATCAAGTAATTTTGACAAGGTTCGCCTGGATCTGACCACCGATGGCACAATTACACCCGAAGAAGCTATCCGCAGTGCTGCCCGCATTCTTACCGGTTTCTACGACTACGTCAATTCAGTCGAGGCCTACGTGATCGAGAAAAAATCATCTTTGGAAGCTACCACCTCAGGTTTCGTTGACGATCTAGACCTTCCTACTCGTGTTCTAAACGCGCTCAAAAAAGCCGGATTTAATAAACTAGCCGATCTCAAAGCCATCTCTCTCGCCGACTTAAGAAAAGTCAAGAATCTGGGAGAGAAATCAGCCATGCAAGTGGTTGAGAAAGCCGGAGAAAAAGGCATAAATATTCAGTAACATGGCACGCCGACATCAATCAAAACTTCCAAAACTAAACCGCAGTACCAAAGAGAGAAAATCTCTCTTCAAGATTCAGCTGAGACAGCTCATCGAGCTTGGTAAGATTACGACTACTGTCGCCAAAGCCAAAGTTATCAAACGCCTTTTCGACAAGCTGGCGGCCAAGGCGACCAATGGTACTCTCGCCTCCAGACGGAGTGTCGCGGCTGAGCTAAGCAGTCCAAAGACGGCAAATAGACTAGTCGACTTCATTGTTCCCGTCATGGGTGGTCGTCGCAGTGGTTTTACTTCCATTCAAAAAGTGGGTATTCGTAAAGGTGACTCTACTCCAACCGCCTCTCTCACTTTAGTCGTCCCTTTACCTCCAGAGATTGTCAAAGCTCCCAAAGTCATTAAGCAAAAAACCAAATGAAAACCACTACCCTCAAAATCTCTGACGTAAAACACAACTGGCACTTAGTTGATATTGATGGTCAAATCCTCGGACGGGTGGCTGTTCAAATTGCGAAGCTCTTAGCCGGCAAAGGCAAGGTCCTCACTGGAGATCATCTCGATAATGGAGATTTTGTGGTCGCCATCAATGCTTCCAAGTTCAAAGTCACCGGTAAAAAAATGTCCGATAAGGTCTATTACTCTCACTCCGGTTTTCCTGGTGGTTTTAGAGAGATTACTCTAGCTCAGCTGGCTGCAAAAGATGCCCGAAAGGTTATCGAAAAGGCTGTCAAGGGTATGCTTCCGAAAGACAAACTCCAGCAAACTCGTATGAGAAGACTAAAACTCTTTCTCGATGATCAGCACCCTTACGCAGTCGAACTTGGACTAGTTAAAAAAGAAGAAAAGAAGGCTTAAATGTGCAATGTTAAATATAAAATGATAAATATCTAAAATGGCCCAAAAACTATCCAAAAAATCAAAAATCGCCATCAAGCCTATCAAGACCACTCCGGTCAAAAAAGGCGTCTTGGCTATGCCCAAAGAATTCTTCTCAGCTGTTGGTCGTCGCAAAACTGCTGTTGCTAGAGTCCGTCTCTGGGCTGGTAAGCAAGAAATGGTCGTCAACGGCAAGCCCATTTCCACCTACTTCAAAGGTGACACTTTCAAGAAAATCTATCAGTCACCTTTCGTCATTACCGATACTGTTGGCCAGTTTACCGGTAGTATCAAGATCGTCGGCAGTGGCCTCATGGGCCAAGCTGGCGCTCTAGTTCACGGCATCGCCCGCGCGCTCGTCAAGATCGACGAAGCCAATAAGCTTCCTCTTCGAGAAAAAGGTCTCATCACCCGAGACCCTCGTATGAAAGAAACCAGAAAAACCGGTCAAGGTGGTCGAGCTCGCGCCAAGAAACAGTCTCCAAAGCGTTAAGATTTGATCTCCAGCTTGTAGGGGCGGACCCCTGTGTCCGCCCGTTGTCCCAAACCCGCCATGGCGGTGACAATCTCACATCTTGTCATCCCGGACTTGATCCGGGATCCAGTCTCTCCATCACTTATATTTTGCCCTATCGTCATTGCGATCCCGCCGAGCGGCGGG
>CAZUFH010000018.1:2748-10880 GCA_964618885.1 uncultured Pseudomonadales bacterium | reverse complement strand
ACTTGATCCGGGATCCATCCCCTGATACAATACCCCATAATCACTATAGGAGGTGCACTTTGGACATTATAATTGAGGTCAAAAACGTTACCCGAACTTTACGCCCGAGCTAATCTCGATCGGCAGGTTGAGAGATCAGGTTCTAAAACTCTACCCCAAGTTCGACGGACAAGTTCGGGCAATTTTTATTCCAGCCAAAGTTCTTGAATACAACTTTGATACTGGAAAAATGGTTCCGACTGAGAGAGTTTCGGTTAAAATTTTTCCAGGACCTGCTGGTGATGGTATGCAACCTACACCTATCGAGGACTTTTCTGACGAAGCTGGAGTCATCGCCTATTACGTCAATATTTTTCTAGACAACAGCAATAACGGCGATCTATTGTTGCCAGCCTTCGTCACCATTAGTACCGGCAGTGGTCCTGCCTACACTTTCCCTGTCAGAATCAAGTAATTCCTCCCCTCGCAAGAGGGGCTTTTAGTATAAAATTGGAATCAATTATGACAAATCAATCGATGATGGTTTTTGAAAGCATAAAAAGAATAAACGATGATAATAATGAGTTTTGGACAACTAGAGACATGGCGAGAGAACTTGGATATTCTGAGTATCGTCATTTTTTACCAGTCGTAGAAAAGGCGAAGTTATCATGCAAAAATAGCGGCCAATCGGTCAAAAATCATTTCGAGGACTTCCTCGACATGATCGTACTGGGTAAAACAGCATCAAGAGAAATGATAGACACCAAAGAAGAAAAGAAGTTGTCGATAGGGGAAAACTCATGAAAATTTGTGGTTTAGATGAATGCGGCCGGGGCGCCTTTGCCGGCCCACTCGTGGCTGCAGCCGTCATCATCAACTCGGACTTGGAGTCTTTCTCTGCACTCTTGCCTGGGCCTCTTCGGGACAGCAAAAAACTCACCGAGATTCAGCGAAACAAAATTGTCTCTGTCCTATCTGTACTACCCATCACTTACCATGTTGCAGAAATTTCCGTAGCCGAAATAAATGAATGCGGTATGGGCTGGGCGAACAAAGAAATTTTTGAAAGACTTATTGAGAAAATCAAAGCCACCATCTATATAGTGGACGGCAATCTCAAGTTCTCACATCCTGGGGTCAGAACTCTAATTAAAGGTGATGACAAGTGTTACCCCGTGATGCTCGCCAGCATTATCGCCAAAGTGCACCGCGACAAACTACTTAAGCGTATACACACCAGTTATCCTGCTTATGGCTGGGCCGAAAATTCCGGCTATGGTACCAAGCGGCACTTAGCCGAGTTGGTAGCAAGCGGCACCACTCCTCATCACCGAGTACGCTACGTAAAGACATATCTTAGTCATTACCAGTTACTACCTTTTGACAAAAAGAATGGCGTTGGGCAGATTTCTTCCCGGACCGGCTTTGAATCCACCACTCCAAAAAGCGGTTGATCCTCCATTGTCCAAATTCAGTGCATTCTGAACTCCCATTGCTTGCAATACCTTAGCCGCTTCGGCAATAGAGGCCGATCTTATCACTCCGATGTAGGCAGTACTTCCTGAAGCTCCCACAAAACTTCGATTTCCACGAATATTTTCTTTTGCCTCACCGCCACCGGTCATCACATTTCCGTTCAAAGTTAATAGTGGTCTGTTTGCGATGACACTGTCTACCCCTGTGTCTCTGCCCCACTCACTAGAAGCAGATACAAATCGGGCGGAGCCGGGAGAAAATATCACGGCGGGTACGGAGCTATATACATTGTTATCGGAATTAAAGTAAGTTTTGTTTTTATTCATCAAAAGAGTATCAAAGCTATTTTTCTTACCGGCGCAAGAAGGGTATGTTTCAGGGCAAAAATACGTCCCATTGATACCTGCATAGGCCCCGCTTCTGCTGACGAATGTCCTTAAGGGTAGTATCGGACAGTTGTTCGCGCATGTGCCATCAGAAGCGGTGTCGGCTATTACTTTGGTTGTGTTTAGATCAGCCGCCTGAATATCCACCAGGTAAGACCTCCCATCGGCCGTCACCTTTTGCCTTCTGTATCCAGAGCTGGGTGCCTGGTTTATCGCCTGTACGCTTGCCGGAATTGATGGTCCGGCCGCCATTACTGCGGACACGTACATAACGTTCTTCTGAGTAGCAAGCAAAGCCAACAAATCAGACAAAGCCTCATCTGCCATCTCGACATCTCCTACTCTGGCGGCCGATAACAAGTCGGCGAACTTCTCTTCTTCTGTATTTACTTTTACGCCGTTATAACGAAGATCCAGCAAGTTTTCGTAGTCATCTGTCGCTATTTGCAGATTAGCTCTTAGCTTATCGAACATTTGATGATTCTTTCCTCCAGTTAGCTTCAGATCATTTTTTTTTAGCCTCTGTAACTCCACGTCTGTGTCGTAAATCATCTTATTAATTCTCTCATCTTCCAAATTTTGAATCTCAATTTCTTCGTTAGTTAAAGGTATCACCACAGGAACGGCCTCTTTCTTTAGAAGCATAAAGCCAAGCGCAACGATAAAAATAATTAGCAATATCCATAAATAATTATTTCTGGCCTTGTTCTTCTTCTTTCCTCTTTTCATTTAATAAAAAATTTATAACTCATTACCTTAAATAAATCGTATCACAGATGTAATTTATCATACAAATCAATGAATTAATCATATTTCACACGTTGACGCCTATCTTAAAAAGCTCTAGACTAAACTCATCGATGGAAAAAGTAAAGCTGTTTTTGCGCTCTCTTCGTCCTTGGCCAATTTTTGGTATCACTCTGGTTTCGCTGGCCATTTTAGCTCTTACTTTTTTTGCCTCTCAGTATCTGCGTCGGTCTGCCCAGCTCAAGCTGGGCTCCGATACCGGACTTGTTTTGACAGCGGACAAACAGGACTCACTGGGCACCTTTTCCGATTCGACTTTTACCCTCAAGTCCGACCGGGATCTTACCGAAACGGCAGTCAAAGACAATATTGTCTTTTTTCCTGAGATCGATTTTGATGTTCACCGGATTGGTTCTCGCCAATTCAATATCACGCCCAAAAATTCTCTCAAAGACAACAGCCTCTATCGTGTCAGGGCCAAGTCAGATCAAAAAACCTTTTCCTGGGCATTTCAAACCAAAAATGATTTTCGCGTCGTGCAAACTCTCCCTAGAGACAAGGCCACCTACGTCCCCTTAAATACCGGTGTCGAAGTTACTTTCAGTCACGATAACTGGGAAGATGTCGAAAAATATTTTGAAATCACACCTTCTGTTACAGGCAGTTTCGAGCGCCACAAACGCACCCTTTCCTTTATTCCCAAGGGACTTTCTCCGAACACGTTGTATACGGTCACAATCAAGAAGGGGCTCAAATTAAAGGATACTACCGAGACTCTCAAAGAAGATTTTGTCTACCGCTTCGAAACCCAATCTCCTTCCGGGGACCAATTCCAGCTCGGTTTTTCCCGGAATTTATACGAATTTTCTTCTACTGAAACACCCGCTTTTGATATCTATTCATCTTCCGTAGAAGGCAGCGACCTCTCTGTCAAAGTCTATCAGTATCCCAGTCTTCAAAGTTTTTCGACAGACTTTACGACCAAGATCTCCCTTCCTAGCTGGGCCTCAAATTCAATCAGATTACATCGCCTCCCCGTCTCCAGTCTAAACAAAGTTCTCGAGTTCAGTTCACCGATCCAGAAGCAGACCTACACCAGCTTCTTCCAGTTCCCTCAGACACTGCCCAAGGGTTTTTACCTGGTAGAAGTCAATGTAAATAACGTCTACACTCAAGCCTTGGTCCAGATTACCGATCTGTCGGCATATCTTAGTGTCAGTGGTACTAAGACTCTAGTTTGGGTCAACGATATCAGTTCCGGTGCCGCTGTCGCCGGCGCCAAAATCGATCTCTCTGGAAAAGAACAGGAAACCGGATCCGACGGCGTAGCCTACTTTGACACTCCCATTTCAATCTTGGATGGTAACGAAGGTTCGATTACCATTCGTCAGGGGTCTAATCTCTTGCTCCTTCCGGCCAAAGATAGCAACCAATATTATTACAGCTCAGACTACCAGAAGACCCGTCGTCAAGCCGATAAATACTGGAGTTACTTCTACACCGATCGCCCGGTCTATTTGCCCCATGACAAGGTCAAGTTTTGGGGCCTCCTGCGGGATAGGGATAATCTGGCTAAAAAACAAAAATTCACTTTGGAAGTCACCCGGTCCGATTACAACAGCTGGGACTTTACCCCCAGGGTTCTATTTTCAACCAATCTAGAAACAAGCGATCTCGGTACTTTTATTGGCGAAGTTCCTCTGTCTACCTACAATCCTGGCTATTATGGCGTCACGGCCAAGGTAGGCGACTCTGTTGTTTTTAGTTCGTCTTTCTCGGTTGAAACCTACACCAAGCCAGCCTATCAGCTGACTTTAATTCCTTCCGCTATGGCGGCTATTATCGGGGAGACGATCTCTTTTACCGGCCAAGCCACCTTCTTCGAAGGCTCTTCCGTCCCGGGTATGGACTTAAAGTACAGCGGGGTCAAAGAAGGTCACGTCACCACCGACTCACTTGGACGGTTTAGTTTTAGTGATACTCCCAATATCAATTCCAATAATATTAATTATTTTCCTCAATACAACTATTTTTCCATCATGCCGAGTTTACCGGAAGAGGGTCAGATTAGTGCCAGCACTTCTATCGCCGTCTTCAACACCTCTCTCGTTTTTGGCAATTTCAAGTCTGAATCAAAAAATAATCAAGGCCGGATAGACCTCGATCTGCGTCAAGTGGATACCGGCAAATTTACTCCTTATGCGGTCATAAGCGATGTTTTTGCTCCTGCATCCGGCCGTTCAGTAACCGGCGAATTGTTAGAAATTCAGTGGAACCGTCGGGAAGTTGGCACTTACTATGACTTCATCAACAAGGTCACTTCTCCGAGATATGAATACGATCGTGTCCAAAATAAAATCGCCGACATTTCTTTAACTACCGATGGCAGTGGTAAGGCTCTGTATGAATTTCCTCTGTCCCAAGGCAAATCATACAACGTCGTCCTTCGTGCCGCCGATGATCAGGGGCGAGTCACTGGCCAAGAAATATATCTCTATGGCTCGGGAGAAAGCAACCACCAAAACACCTACGTTTCTCTAAAAACAGACAAAACCGGCAACAACTCCAATAGTTATGCCGTTGGGGAGACGGTAAATCTTACGGTCATGCGCGGTGAAACCCCCATCGAAGCCTCTGATACCGACAAATTCCTTTACCTGTTTGCCGAGAGAGGTCTCAGGTCATTCCAGTTGGCGGACACTGGCCAGCTCAGTTTCAAGTATCCCGAGGCCTTTGTCCCCAATGTCAACATTCGCTCTATACGGTTCACCGGCAAAACTTATCAAGTTTCTGAAAATCTAAACTTATTATTTAACACTCTCAGCAAGAAGTTATCCCTCAGCGTCTCTCAAGACAAAGCGTCTTATCTTCCAGGTGATACGGCCAAAATCTCCGTGCTAGTCCAAGATCAGGGAGGGCCTGCCTCAGCCGAGGTCAATCTGAGTCTTTTGGACGAGGCATACAGTATCTCCAATCCTTCCTTTGTCGATCCTTTGGCCAGGATTTACAGCTCTCTAGATGCCGACATTATTGCCTCATATCAGTCACATCAGTATCCCTTGGATATTACCGGCGCCGAAGGAGGAGGCTGTTTCTTGTCCGGCACCCAAGTCCTTCTTGAAAATGGAAAAACCAAACCCATCGAAGAGATCAAAGTCGGGGATATGATCAAAACTCTTCAAGAGCCGGGGTCCAAGAAACTAGTTGCCGCCAAGGTGGTCAAGACTTTTAAGCACCAGGTAGCTGGCTATCTAGTTTTCAACAATCATCTGAGAGTGACTGGCGAGCACAATTTGTACATCAATGGTCGCTTTATGACTGCCTCAGAGGCCAAAGTTGGCGATTCTTATCTTGATTCGCGTGGGGATTACCTGCCCATCTCTTCCATTGAAAATCGCTCAGGGCTCAACACTGTCTACAATCTTACAGTGGAGAAATTAAGCACTTATTTTGCTGATGGTTTCTACGTGCATAACGAAAAAGGCCGTGAGCTTTTTGTCGATAATGCCTTCTTTGGTAGTCTTCGCACTGGTGGTGACGGTCGGGGCAGTGTCGAGGTCAAGCTACCGGACAATCTGACTTCCTGGAGGATTACTTCGCAGGGGATTACGGGGGATCTTAAGGTAGGTCAGGATTCTTCACTCTTGGTAGTCAAACAGCCCTTCTTTGTCGATGCTGTTATGAATACTGAGTACTTGGTGGGTGAACGACCTCAGATCCTTATTCGTGCCTACGGAAGTGGTCTCTCTTCAGGAGAGCCAGTCACATTGAGGATTCAGGGAGAGTCTTTGGGACTAGACAAAAGTTTGACCATCAAAGCCTTCGAATCCGCCAAGGTGGATTTCGGTGAATTAAAAGAGGGGGTTCACAAAATTTCTTTTTCTGGTCAGTCGGGTAATCTATCCGATAAATTAGTGAGAAGTATCGAAGTAATTAAGTCCAGATTAGCTGTCGTCAAGTCCGTCAATGTTCCTTTGACTCTTGATACAAAGCCGGCCGGGTCCCCGGACTCCTCCACCAGTCTAATTTTTTCTGACCTTAGTCTTGGTCGTTTCTATCCGCCGCTTTCCAATTTGGCCTATACTTGGGGAGACCGTTTAGACCAGCGCCTAGCTCGCAGTTTAGCGCAAGAGACAATCCAAAAGAACTTCGACGATTCGATTGTTCCCGAAAATCTAGATCTCACCGCCTTCCAAACTCCAGACGGAGGTTATGCTCTTTTCCCTTACTCCGGGTCAGACCTAGAGCTATCGTCTTTTGTCGCCGTGATGGCGAAAGACCAGGTTGACGCCGTCGGCTTGGCCAATTACTTCTACCGTCAATTTTCAGAAGCCAAAGATATCGACACGGCCTCAATGTCTCTTTTTGGCTTAGCCAGTTTGGATGAGCCGGTCCTCCTGCTGATCGACAATTTGTCGGAAGCCCAAGATCTTACTCCTCTGTCAAGGATTTACCTGGCTCTGGCCCAAGCCAAAATCGGAGATGCTGAAAAGGCGATAATTACCTACCGGTCTCTTCTCTCCGATTACTCGGAGAATCAAGACTCATTCACCTACATGAAGGTCGGTTCGGATAAAGATAGCTATCTGCGGTCTACTGCTCTCACCGCCGCCCTTGCATCTCTTCTTGGAGAGAGCGAAGCTGATAGTCTTCTGGCTTACACCCTCACAAACTCAGGGACAGATATTCTCCTAATTTCACCTCAGCTATTAGCCATTACCAATCAATTGGGCCAGTCCAAACCACAGCCAATTTCCTTCTCTTACACCTTGAATGGTAAAAAATCCTCCCAAAAACTAGAAAAAGGCCAGGTCTTCAAGCTAGACTTATCTCCGGCGGGCTTGTCGGAAATTTCCTTTCAAGATCTTTCGGGAAATATTGGACTCACGACTTATTTTTCGACTCCATTAGACCCCAAAACCGCCGAGGTCAATCCAGCTATTCAGCTCGGGAGAAGTTACTCGGTCGGCGGTAAAATTACCAATACTTTTTCTGGATCGGACCTTATCAAGATTTCCCTCCCCGTCAGTTACTCAGAAATCTCCCAAGATGGCTGTTACCAAGTCTCAGACTTGCTGCCCTCAGGATTAAAGCCTATCACGTCAGTTTATAGCCTTGGACTCGATTCTACGAATATCTGGTATCCCTATGAAATAAACGGTCAGAAAGTCAGTTTCTGTCTGGGTAAGGGAAGCAAAGACAATGTCATAAACTACTATGCCCGGGTTGTTTCAGGTGGAGATTATCGTGCGGAAAGTGCTCTAATTCAATCACTAATTTCACCTTCAGTCTACAATCTTTCTCCTTCCGGCACAGTCAGTATCAAATGAAGTTCTGGCAATCTCATATTCCGTCATATTTGATACTTCTGCTTGTTTTAGTCAACGGAGTGTTTTTAATCTCTCTTTCTTCTCCAAAGCCCAATTCTCTGTCTCCCGCTTTCTCTACCGACTTTGCTTATGACAATCGGACCTTTCTTCCGGCGATCGCCCAATATCAGATCCAGTCCTCCATCTGTAGGGGCACCCCTGGCGGGTGCCC
>CAZUFH010000018.1:0-2738 GCA_964618885.1 uncultured Pseudomonadales bacterium | reverse complement strand
CAACCTTCTATTCTCGTCCTGCCTCACCATCTCCTGGCTTCACCTCTCATTGCTCAAGCCATCTCCCTTCTTGCCCCCGCTCCGCCCAAGACCATCATTATTTTGTCACCCAATCATGCGAATATCGGCCAGTGTGACATCGCTTCTTCCCAATACAGTTGGGATACCCCCTTCGGTCAAGTCGAAGTGGACCGTGTTCTGTTATCTAAGTTATTAGAAACCAATACGATCTGTCTTGATGATGAAGCTCTAGCGGTAGAGCATGGTATTGCCGGCCTCCTGCCCTTCGTCAAGTACTATCTTCCGAATACCAAGATTATCCCCCTTGCCCTCAAGAAAGATCCCGAACCATTTCTATTCGACAATTTTGTTCGTCAGTTAATTTCTACCTCCAATGAAGCTACGATCCTCTCGTCAGTAGATTTCTCGCATGGTTTGTCTCAAAAAGAAGCCCAGTCGCGAGACTCCATCACTGAAAAACTCATTTCTTCACTCGACTACACTGGATTACTCAAACTTTCCTCCGAATTTATCGACTCTCCTGCCTCCTTGGTAGCCAGTCTCAAGATTCTCGAATCTCAAAATTCACCGCCCAAATTCTTGGCCCACTCCGATTCCTCTGCCTACAATGGCTCACTTCAGAACGTTACTTCATATTACTTAATTACCGGCGGCACCACCGCAACAAATATTGAAACGTCTAATCCTGCATCACCGTCATTGCGAGGAGGTACTCCGACGTGGCAATCCAGTTCTTCCCGGTCTATCATTCCTGCGAAGGCGGGAATCCATTCAATTGTTCCCAATTCATCAGAAACCTTCACTCTTCTTTTCGCGGGTGACGTTATGCTGGGCCGGTCGGTCAACACCCGCATCCTCAAGTACTCGGATTTTTCCTGGCCTTTCCGGAAAATATCCTCACTACTCTCAGATGCCGATTTAACCCTGGTCAATCTTGAGTCACCCTTCCGTTCCGGCTGTAAGCCGACCGACGGAGGTATGGTTTTCTGTGCCGATCCCCGCTCAGTCGAGGGGTTAAAGACCGCCGGTATCGATATCGTTAATCTAGCCAACAATCACATAAACAATCAAGCTCAAGAGGGGATACTTGAAACCATGGAGGTATTAAATAAAAATAATATTTCTTTCGTAGGGGCGAGGCGTGACTCGCCCGAGACAAATTCCGCCATTTACACCATCAAAAATACCAAAATCGCTTTCCTGGGTTTTACCGACATACCCTCCGGCTCCAAGAATATTTCTACTGCCAGTCCGGACAATATCAAAAAGCAAGTATCCGAGGCCAAAAAAGTGTCCGACCTAGTCATAGCCACTTTCCACTGGGGAAATGAGTACAGTTCTAGGTCTCTCCGTCAGCAAGAGCTGGCTCATATCGCCATCGACTCCGGCGCCGATGCCATTATCGGTCATCACCCACATTGGGTGCAGGAGGTGGAAGATTATCGTGGGAAGCCAATCTACTATTCATTAGGGAACTTGGTTTTTGATCAAATGTGGTCCGAAAAAACCAGAGAGGGTTTGGTGGTCAAACTAACCTTTGCGGATCTCAATCTAGTTAAGCAAGAACATTTCCCCATAAAGATCTTCGACTACGGTCAGCCCGCCCTCATCCCCGAAGGAGTCTCCTTGTAGGTACTCCTGCGAGGAGACTCCTTGTTGGAACCCACCAGCTATTTTGCCATTTCCCTTTTTCTCTGCTATATCTTAATTAATATGAAAAATATTACCAAGTTTCTGGCCTCCCTGTTTTCGGTTCTCCTCTTCCTAGTGTTCTTCTCTAACTCTGCCCATGCAGTCTATTTTAGTTCCGGCAACTCCCTCACTCTCCCCAAAGACAAAGCCATAAATGAAACAGCTTTTATCGCCGCCAGTGATCTTACTGTCGACGCCGATATCAATGGAGATCTCTTTTGTGCCGGCCGCAACATTACGGTCAATGGGAACATCAAGGGTGACATTATCTGTGCCGCTCAGTTAATTAAGATCAATGGAACTGTAGATGGAAATGTCCGTGTCGCTGCCCAAAACGTCGAGATCAATGGAATTGTCACCAGAAATGTTTTGACGGCCTCCCAAACTCTAACTCTAGCAAAGTTTTCAACTATCAAAGGAGATATCTTTTTCGGAGTTCAAAATGTCGATCTTCGGGGAAGTCTGGGACGTGACCTAGCCGGCGCCGGAGAGACGGTTAATATTTCCGGTTCTCTTCTCAGAAACGCGAAGGTTACGGCGTCCAAACTGGCCGTGATCGATCCCGCCAAAATTGGAGGAGACTTCGAGTACTACATCGATAGTACCGGTACCGTTTCAGTCAATCAAAAGAACATCAAAGGCAGCATTATTAGGCACGAAATAGCCCAAAAAGAGCTTCCCCCAAAGGAAACCAAAAAAGTTTCTTCAGTAGGTTTAGTGATGGGAAAAATATTTTGGATGATCTCCACTTTGTTGCTCGGTTTTACTTTGCTGTATCTGTTTAAGTCTACCGTTGCGGAGAAAATGAATATCATCGCCAAGAAGCCCTTTGTTACTGGACTCATAGGCTTCGCTTTCTTAGTTCTCACCCCTTTAGTTTTCTTACTCCTTCTGGTAACGATGATCGGGGCCCCGCTCGCTTTTGTCCTCATCTTAGAATACGTCGTCGCGATCATGGTGGCATCCATTACTCCGACCATAATGATTGGAGAATGGGTTATCAAACTGCTATCCAAAAAGAAAGC
>CAZUFH010000017.1:12512-14114 GCA_964618885.1 uncultured Pseudomonadales bacterium | reverse complement strand
TACCATCGGCTGGAAGCCAAAGGACGCCTGGCTATTCCACAAGCCTTCAGGGAAGAACTCGGGTCCGGTGGAGTCATCACTTGGGGTCTCGATGGATGTCTGTTTCTTTTCCCGGACTCATACTGGCAGAAGTTCTCCGAAAAGCTGGCCTCCCTGTCTCTCACCAATCAGAACGCGCGGAATTTGACGCGTCTCTTGGTACAGTCGGCCACAGATTTAAATCTCGACCAGCAAGGAAGAACCCTCATACCGGAATATCTCAGGCAACAGGCCAACCTAAAAAAGCAAGTGGTCGTCGCCGGGTCCCTGACCAGAATTGAAATCTGGGATCGGGACACGTACCACCAGCACCTTGATTTAATAGCTCAAAAAATTAACGAAGGCGGAGATAACTTCTCCTCACTCGAAATCTAAATGACTACCGAAATCCCAAGACACTGTTCTGCTTTTAAAAACGAACTCGGGTCCCACTATGGCTTCAAACCAGGATATATCTTTCTGGATCTCACGCTAGGTGATGGTGGTCATACCGAAGAAGCATTGCTATCCGGGTGTCGGGTAATTTCGTTCGATGTCGACACAGAGGCCATCAAGAGAGCTATAAGTTTTGTCTCACCACGGTTTACACCTCTAGTCATAGATCCTGAGACCTTTTCCGGTCAAGTCCCCAATGACTTTACCTGGCTTATTATCCAAAGTAATTTTATTCAGGCTGAAGAAGTTTTGCAAAAGCTAAAACTCCCGAAGGTCGATGGCTTAATGGCCGACCTGGGACCATCTCAGTTTCAAGTTCTCTCTCCGGGTAGAGGTTTTAGTTTCGCGACAGACGAACCCTTGGATATGAGACTGGATAAGAATCTTGGAGTGACCGCCGCCGACCTGTTGGCCGTTTTAAACGAAGGAGAGTTAGCCGATCTTTTTGAGATTGCCGACGAGCCGTTTGCCAAGCCTTTGGCCCGTATTATCGCCAAGCAGAGACAGATCACACCTATCAAGACCACCAAACAGCTGGCTGATATGGTCAGCCGTGTCAAGCGACACACTTCCGGCAAAATTCACCCAGCCACTCAAGTCTTTATGGCTCTTCGTATGGCCGTCAATCTGGAAAGAGACAACATCCGTCAGCTTCTTTCGGAGATCCCTGATCTCCTCAAAAAAGGTGGCATCGCCGGCCTTATTAGTTTTCACTCCGGTGAAGACAGCTTAATCAAAGAATTTATTGCAGACATGGAGGCCAAAAACATTTTAAGCGCTATTAACAAAAAACCAATCGAACCCTCGGACAGAGAATTACAAATCAGTCAACGAACCCGCAGTGCCAAACTTAGACTCGCTAAAAAAAATATTTAACTACCAAACGATCTTTACGATCACGGCTTTTGTGTTGGTCAGCTTGATCATCACCAACCTCGTGGGTACCAACATGCTTGCTACCCAGGGCTTTGCAGTGAGTGAGTCCGAAACCGAAACTCTTAGACTGGAAAAAGAAAATCACCGTCTCTCTGTTAAGATTGAGGAGGCAGCGAGGCTCAGAGACCTGGAAGGGTTGGCAATGCAAAATGGCTTTATTAGATCCAAAAGTATTGTCTTTGTTCCCACTCC
>CAZUFH010000017.1:0-12502 GCA_964618885.1 uncultured Pseudomonadales bacterium | reverse complement strand
GATAATCCATGTTTAAAACGGTTGGTCTTACTAGTGCTCGCCTGCGGGTAATTACCCTTCTAATTCCAATCATTTTCCTTATTCTCATTGGGAGACTTTTTTACTGGATGGTGCTTCGAGGTCCCGAGCTTCGAACCAAAGCAGATCGTCAGCATGAAACAGTCACCATTCTCAAAGCCAAAAGGGGTGACATTCTCGACTCCGATGGTGATGTGCTGGCTGGTACAAAAAATCTTTACCATCTATTTGTCTACAGACCTCAGCTAACTATTTCGAAGAATGATCTCATTGAAAAACTACTGCCCTATTTACAAACCGATAATGAAGCCAGTACCGAGGCCGATCTGCGAAGCCATCTTCAGAGCAGACTGGACCTTGATTCAAACTGGATTTCTCTAAAGCACTACTTGACCGAGGAGGATAAAAGTAAAATCGAAGTGGAAAAAATTGCTGGACTTGGCTTTGAAGATGAATTTGTCCGCTACTATCCAGATGCCAGTGTGGCCGGACAGATCCTCGGTTTTGTCGGGCAAGACGCCGCCGGACAGGAGCAAGGCTACTTTGGTCTAGAAGGTTTTTATGACCGTTTGCTTAAGGGGAGAGAGGGAAGAGTCCGGACCGAGCAGGATGCCCAAGGGAACCCCATCCTTATCGGAAACTATCAGCTCTTACACTCGGTTTCGGGTAAGTCTCTCCGAACCACCTTGGATAAAAAGATGCAGTATCTCGCCGAAAGTATGCTCAAGGAGGGGATTCAAAAATATCTAGCCATATCAGGAAACATAATTATTATGGAAACGAAAACCGGAAAAATAAAAACCATGGCTGCTTTTCCAAACTATGATCCCGGAAGATTTTCCGAGTTTGACAACACTGCTTACAAAAACCCCGCAGTAGCTGATCTTTTTGAACCAGGCTCTGTTTTTAAGCCTTTGGTCATGGTCGCGGGACTAAACGAAAATTTGGTCACTCCAGACACAAAGTGTGACATTTGCTCCGGGCCTATTACCATTGGCAGTTACGTAATTCGAACATGGGACGAGACTTACCGGTCCGGGTCCAGTATGACCGATGTCATCATTCACTCCGATAACACCGGTATGGTTTTTGTCGCGAGAAAACTTGGCTCAGACAAGTTTGCTGAATACATGAAAAGATATGGCTTTGGTAAAAAGACCAAGATCCAGCTCCAGGAAGAGGTTTCCGGTACCACCAGGGAAGCCAAAAATTATGGCGATATTGATTTGGCCACGAACTCTTTTGGTCAAGGCATCGCCGTGACTCCGCTACAACTCGTATCAGCCGTCAATGCGATTGCCAATGGTGGCCTTTATATCTCACCGACTCTAGTAGAGGACTCTGAGCCGGAAAAAAGAGTTATCTTAAGCCGCGACGCCACCACCAAAATGACGGAAATAATGATCCGGGCAGTTGAGGAAGGCGAGGCCAAGTGGGCCAAGCCTCAAGGACTCTCAGTGGCGGGCAAGACAGGCACAGCTCAGATCCCTATTGAAGGTCACTATGATGCTGAAAAAACTATTGCCAGCTTCATTGGTTTCTTTCCGGCTGAGGATCCCCAATTCACCATGTTGGTGACCCTCAGAGAGCCTCAAACCTCCATTTGGGGCTCGGAAACAGCTGCTCCACTTTGGTTCGCCTTAGCCAAGCAGCTTTTGCTATAAGCAGACAAAAAGATTAAAATAAACTAATGCTAAACAGATTAAGAGCCCACCGGGTATCCTTCCAGCACGCTTTTGACGGTTTTATCCATGTTACCAAAGAGCATCCCAACTTCCGTTTCCACCTGTTGGCGACCTTCTGTATTGTTCTTTTGGGAATCTATTTTAGAATCAGTGTTATTGAATGGCTAATTCTAGTGTTCACCATCAATATGGTTCTGGTCGCTGAAATGATCAACACCGCTATCGAGTCGATGGTCGACCTTATTACCCTGGAACATAGACAAGACGCCAAGATCGCCAAAGATGTGTCCGCGGGCATGGTACTCGTGTCGGCCGCCTTCGCTGTGGTGGTTGGTCTGTTTATCTTTTTGCCCAAAATAATTACTTCCTTAAGCTAACTATGGATATATTGCTTGGAGTTCTAATTGTTTCCTTTATCATCCACGCTTTTTCCATTGTCCCTTTTATCAACTTTCTTTATCACTTAAAGTTTTTCAAGAATCGTTCCGCTATTTCTGTCGAAAAGACCGACGAGGCTTCGGTCCACATTAGATCCAAGGCCAGGACTCCGGAAGGCGGTGGGCTCCTCATTTTGGTCATCACCAGCTTGATTTTTTCCTTGAGCTTGCCCATCATGAGGTACCTAGGGTTCGAAATCACTCACGTCTATCCTATAAATGATGAAATCAACATCATTTTCTTTACCTTCATTGCTTTTGGCCTCTTGGGTCTTTACGACGACATTGTTAAATTTTTTGAGCTGGACCGCCAGGAGGGTTATACCGGTCTCAAGACTAGCTATAAGTTTCTCATCCAGACCATCCTAGGTCTCATTATTGGAGCCATGATGTATGTCAATCTTGGTATCGACATAATTCACATCCCTTTTTTTGGCGTCATTCATTTTGATATCTGGATTGTTCCCGTCGCTGCTTTTTTGGTAGTCACCTTCGCCAATGCGGTGAATATTACCGATGGTATGGATGGCTTAGCCTCTGGACTGCTTATGATTTCTCTATTTGGCTTTCTCATGCTGTCCACCTCTATACTGGACACTCCACTGTCAATTTTTATCGCTTTGTGGCTCGGAGGACTGATCGCCTTTCTTTATTTTAATGTTTTTCCAGCTCGTCTCTTTCTTGGTGATGTAGGTGCTCTGGCCTTTGGCGCCACCTTTGCGACCGTTGGCATTCTGACCGGTAAGGTAGTCGCCTTGATGATCATCGGTTTACCTTTCTTGGTTGATGGTTTTAGTAGCCTGATTCAGATTATCTGGGTTAGATTATTTCACCGCCGAATACTGCCCATCGCACCTTTGCACTACTTACTCCTGAAGATAGGCTGGTCCGAACCAAAGATAGTTCAAAGAGCTTGGCTGTCAGGCATTATGCTCGTTGTGTTCGGTATCTGGCTAGCGATTATTTAGCATGAAAATTAGCCATGCCTTCCGACGGCTTCCCTCGACCATACTCCTTTCTGGTGTTCTAGTCGCTTGTTTTGGTCTAGTTGCCGTATACGACGCTTCGGTTATCGATGCCTACCGGACTTTTGGAGACAAGTTTCACTACGTTAAGCAGCAAGCTGTCTGGCTCCTCTTAGGTATCTTCGTCGCTCTCGTTACTGCAAACCTCCCCATTTCATGGATCAAAAAAAATGCCGCTATCATTTACGGAGTAACACTTCTTCTTATGTTTGTAGTTCTTATTCCAGGCATTGGTTCGAAGCTGATGGGGGCTAGACGGTGGCTGATTTTTGGTCCGCTGGTCTTTCAGCCTTCCGAACTTCTAAAAATTACATTGGCAATCTACTTGGCTAAATGGCTGGAAACTGGTAGGGAAATCAAGCAGTTTCTCATGTTGCTTGGTCTAAACGTCGGTCTTATTATGTTGCAGCCAGATCTAGGGACGGCGATCATCACTATTGGTATGTCTTTTATGATTTATTACTTGTCGGGAGCCAAGATTCATGAGATCTTCGTTTTTAGCTTGGTGCTCCTGTTCGCTACCAGTATCATGATTCTAGCTTCACCCTATCGCCTAAACCGGGTTAAAACTTTTATGGATCCTACTCAGGACCCTTTAGGAGCCTCTTATCATATCAATCAGGTGCTTTATGGTCTCGGTTCCGGTGGTCTCTACGGGGTTGGTCTTGGGATGTCTCGCCAGAAATATGCTTTTTTGCCCGAGGCTACGACAGACTCAATTTTTGTCATTATCGCTGAAGAGTTTGGGTTTTTCGGAAGTACTATTCTGATATTATTCCTAGTAGGTCTCCTGACAGCCTCCCTAAAAGTGGCCGCGACAGTGGCGGATAAATTTGATAAACTACTGGCAAGTGGTGTCTCTCTATTATTTTTGATACAAATCTTGGTAAATCTTAGCTCCATGGTGGCTCTAGTACCTCTGACGGGGGTACCCCTGCCGTTTATTTCCTACGGCGGATCTTCACTAGTGACCAATTTTATTGCTCTTGGACTTCTTATTAATATTGCCCGACGAGCATGAAACCACTTATTGCCTTTACCGGAGGACATCATAATAGTGCTTTGGAGATAGCTAGAAGTCTGCAAAAAGAAGGCTTTCGGATTATCTGGATCGGCCACAAATTTACCGCCAAAGGCGAAAAAAGTCTATCGGCAGAGTTCCAAGAAGTTACCCACGCCGGCATCAAATTTTTGGAGCTAAAGACAGGCAAATTTTACCGGAAAACCGACCCTCTGGAATGGCTTAAGATCGTTTTTGGTTTCTTCCAGTCATTTATCTATCTCCTATCCTATCGCCCAAACTTAATCTACTCCAATGGCGGTTATCTCGCAGTACCGGTGGTCATTTCCGGCTGGGTTCTGAGAATTCCTTCTATCACTCACGAACAAACTGTGGTCGCCGGCTGGGCGAACAAAGCTATTGCTCCTTTTGTCCAAAAAATACTTCTCACCCACGAAACCTCTCTTGGAAACTTCCCCAAAGAAAAGTCCCAAGTGGTTGGTCTGCCTCTCAGACCGGAACTTCTGAATAAAAAATTCACCAAAAAGTTCAGTCCCCGTCTTTTATATATCACTTGCGGCAAGCAGGGATCCCACCTTATCAATCAGGCCTTATTCCCGATAATTCCCAAGCTCACTAAAACCTTCACGGTTGTCCACCAGACGGGATCAAGCACCCTCACCAAAGATCTGGACCGGGCGAGACGCATCAAAGAAAAACTAGGTGAAAATAAAGACCGTTATCTATTTGCCCCCTACTTCTTCGCCGAAGATGCCTCCACTTATATTCGCTCCGCCTCAATTATCGTTGGCCGGGCCGGTGCTCACATTGTCTATGAGCTCTTGGTTCTTCAAAAAAAGGCTGTTCTGATTCCTATCTCCTGGGTCTCGCATAACGAGCAACTCCTCAATGCCAGGCTGGCCGAAGAACAAATAGGCAGTCGTATCCTGGAAGAAAAAGACCTGAATCCGGAATCTCTTTATCAAGCTATCATTGATTTAGTCAAGTCGCCCATCACCAAGCCTACTACCAAGCTGAGTACCAATGCTACAGAAAAGATCACGGACATCATCCGGCAATCTCTTTAGTCGGCTACGAAGAGTCCTGAAAAATAATCTTCACAAACTTACCGGCTTTGTCCCGGGGGCTTTTCCAATCTTTCTCTTACTGCTGTTTTTGTTTCTCGCTTACAACTTGTTTACTATTCGCAGAGTTGACTGTGAGTTCAATCATAACTCCTGTCCTGCTGAAGTCCTGGACAAGACCAACAAATATCTCGGCACAAACGTGTTGTTAATCAATCAAAAAGAACTCTCATCTTCCATGAAGGACTCCTTTCCCATCGAAAAAATTACAATCGGTTTTAAGATCTTTAACACCCTCAAACTCCAAATCGAAGGTCGTCTTCCAGCTCTTCAAGCGCAAGTTTTTCTCACGAGCGAACTACCACGTCTTAGTTTGGATAACTCTCTTGTCTCTTCTGAATCGGGTGTTTTTCTGAAGCCGACGGAGGAGATCTCCACCCTCAATCAAGAAGTAAACTTTGTTAGTTTCGATCTTTGGGACAATGGTCTCATGACTCCGGCCGCGTCTTCGGAATCAAAGCTCAAGTATCTCTTTACCAATAAGCCGGATACCGAGACCGTCAAATCAATATATAAACTAGTCAAGATAGTCGATAAGTACTTAAATGTTGAACAGTACTGGATATTAAATCGTCGAGTTTTCTTGAGGCAACTGGACCAACCTGATATCATTATAAATGTACCCTTCGACGAGGAAACTTTAGTGCAGGCCTTGCAATCATTCGCCTACCTCACTACTATTAAAAAAGACGCGAAGGTCATAGATTTAAGATTTAAAAACCCCATCCTCAGATAATATGGCAAAAATTCAAGGCATCAATGCAATCGATATAGGCTCCAGCAAAGTAACATGCCTAATCACCACTCCGTCTCTGGACGGCACCAAAATAAATGTCGTGGGTGTAGCCGCAGTGCCGAGCCGTGGCGTCAAAAAAGGTCAGATAGTCAATATCGAAGAATGTGTAGGAGCCATTACCGACTGTGTCGAGTCGGCCGAGCGCATGGCTGGCGTGGGTGTCGATTCGGCTTTTGTCTCGATCTCCGGCGAGCATATCGAGTCCCAAAACTCTCATGGTCTGGTCGCCATTCGCGAAGCCGATGAAGAAATCTCCTCGGATGATGTCTTCCGGGTCATAGAAGCCGCCAGGGCGGTCTCCCTTCCAAGTTCCAGAGAGATTATCCATGTTTTACCGAGTGAGTTTGTCGTCGATAGCCAGCGTGGCATCAAAGATCCTACCGGTATGTCCGGTGTCCGCTTGGAGACGGAAGCTCATCTTATCACCGGCCTGACTCCAGCGATCAAAAATGTCACCCGTTGCGTCAGTGAGCTGGGGGTCAGTGTCGCTGGTTTGGTTTTTACCGGCTTGGCTTCAGCAGAGTCTGTTTTGAGCGACACCGATAAAGAATTGGGTGTAATCTTGGTCGATATTGGTGGGGGTACGACTAGCATTTGCATTTATCTTGAGGGCTCCTGTGTTTACTCGGCCGTTATTCCGGTCGGTTCCAAAAAAATTAGTGACGACATCGCTATTGGCTTACAGGTGAGCGTCGATAGTGCCGAAAAAATAAAACATTTTGTGAGTCGACCCAAGCACGAACGAGAAGATGAAGATCAAAAAACTTCCGATGACATCGATCTCTCAAAGCTCGGTATTAGCGAAGACGTCAAAAAGGTTTCCCGGAAAACCATTGTGGAAGGTATTATCCGCCCCCGCCTAAACGAAATTTTTTCTTTGGTAGGACAAGTCATCAAAAAGTCCGGCTATGAGGGTCAGACTCCCGCGGGGGTAGTGCTCACCGGTGGAGGGTCTCTCACTGTGAACTGTACCGAGGCTTGTCGCAGAGTCATGCAGCTCCCGGCCAAAATTGGCCTACCTTCCGGGCTCTCGGGCATGATCGAAGAAATTTCCACACCCATTTCATCCACTGCTGTGGGCCTAATTCTTTACGGCTATAAAAGAAAAGATGAAATGCCCTCCTCGGGCTTTAAACTGTCTGGTATGATAAAGGGAATTCCGGGCAAGCAGGTGGCCGGGAAGGTCGTCGATTTTATCAAATCATTTTTACCATAAAGTGGGTCTAGTCAAACCAGATACAAATACATTTGCCAAGATCAAAGTTCTTGGTGTGGGAGGTGGTGGCAACAACGCCATCAACTCTATGATAGCTTCCGGGAAAATCAAAGGGGTAGAGTTCATTGCGATTAATACCGATATGCAGGCCCTCTTGGCTAGCAATGCCGATACCAAACTCCAAATAGGGGAGAAAAGTACCAAAGGTCTTGGATCCGGCTCCAATCCTGAAATGGGAGCCACAGCCGCCGAAGAATCGCGGGAAAAAATCAAAGAAGTTCTTATGGGTGCCGACATGATTTTTATTACCGCCGGCGAAGGTGGAGGTACCGGTACTGGGGCCGCTCCGGTGATCGCCGAAATTGCCAAAAAAGATGTGGGTGCTTTGACGGTAGCTGTAGTTACCAAACCCTTTCTTTTTGAAGGAGCCAGACGACGGGTACAGGCCGAAGAAGGTATTGAAAAACTCAAAGACAATGTAGACACTTTGATCG
The DNA here is from genome assembly GCA_964618885.1 of uncultured Pseudomonadales bacterium. Classification (GTDB taxonomy): domain Bacteria; phylum Patescibacteriota; class Microgenomatia; order UBA1400; family MFAQ01; genus UBA10133. Next base: position 4,686 of record CAZUFH010000017.1, on the reverse strand, counting down.
TCATCCCCAATCAGCGCTTGATGGATGTCATCAAAAAGGACCAAACTTTGATCGATGCCTTCAAGACTGCCGATTCGGTGCTCGGCCAAGGGGTTCAGAGTATTTCCGACTTAATTACCTTACCCGGACTCATCAATGTCGACTTTGCCGATGTCAAAACTGTCATGGCTAATGCCGGCTCTGCTCTCATGGGTATCGGCCGAGCCAGTGGCGAGAAGCGGGCTCTGATCGCCGCGAACGCCGCCGTAAGCTCACCTCTGTTGGAAGTCAGTATCGAGGGAGCCAAAGGTATCTTATTTAACATCACTGGTGGTAAGAGCCTCACTATGAACGAGGTCAATGATGCCGCCACCATTATTACCCAGTCAGCTGATCCCGATGCCAATATCATCTTTGGCGCCACTATCCGGGAAGACCTTGGCGAAGACATCCAAATCTCTGTCATCGCTGCTGGCTTCGATAGTATCCGCCACTTTTCTTCTTCCCAGTCGACCACTTACTTCAAACCACCTTCCGAGTCTAAGTACTCCACGCCTGAGCCTCAATCGCCTTTTTCTGTCATTCCGGGGGCAGCCGAGGAAATTGCCCGTCCGGCAGGCGGATCTCTCTCCACCCCGCCCAAGAGCTCTTCCGCCGGCAAGTACAAGCTGGATCACGATGAAGTCAGTATCGAAGACGATCTGGACATTCCCACCTTCCTTCGCAACAAGTACTAAACTTCCCTAGGGCCAGGCCTTATAGGATCCCCAATCTGCAAGGCCTGGCCCTGAAGGCTCCGTCCTCACTCCACCATCCCCATATTGACACCTATAAGCCTCCATGATACGATATATAGGTCAATTACCTCGCAATTTAAATATTTAAACAACCCCAAAGGAGGGTCTAATGGACGAATGGAATCTCAAGGCGTTAAACATAAAGACTCAAGCAAAGCAAAGAAGGATTGAGGAAGAACAGGCGGCCAACGAGGCCAAGTACCTATTAGTCCACGGCTTAGAAAAACCTGAAATCAACTGGGCCGTAATATTTTGGATTATTGTCTTCGTCATAGGCGTTGGGGCAGTTCTTCTTGTAGTGAACTACTACCAACAAACTTCAACATTGCTCACTAGGCCCGACAATGGCATCTCTTCGTCCATGACTCAAGCTCCAGCCGACGGTCAATTGGCCCCTGTCACGGTCACCCCTCTCGTGTCTGTCCAGACCTTGGATGTTATCCCGGTAGTGGTGAATGGAGTGCTTCAAACCCCGGTATGGCTCAACCCCGTGACTTCGGGGATGCCCTACTACGACCAGTTCCCTGATCCGGTCAAGACGACGTGCCAGGACGCAAGCGGCTTCAACTTGTCATTTCCGGCGGAAGCCAAAGACGTTTACCTGGTGAAGATTGTCACCCCCAGCGGGACGATCGTAATGATCATTCCGGGAGTGGTCCAGGTCCACCCCTGTACTTTGGGGGATCAGTTTTTCTTATACGTGCGCTACTAAGCACGTCAGCCCGGCCATGAGGCCGGGTTTTCTGTACTCAGTCCGCCTATGGTGGAATTGCTTGTGCTAAAATATCCTAGAATAAAATTGTTCATTAACTTGGAGGAAGGCATGGCTAATAAAAATGGTAGTAATAAGCAATCTTTAATAATATATGTCTTCGTAAGTATTGTTATCATGATGATGTTTTGGATTGGGGATGACATTATCAAAGTAAACACTTTCGATGACAAAATCGACCAGGGATCAATAGTCATAAACAATGTTGCCATCCCTATTGGCACCGCGTCGGTGACCAGTCCGGCTCATACCAGCATCCTTGATATTCCCAGTGTCAATGGCGAGGGACTGACCGATCAATCCCAGAGCTTGGAACCTCGATATCTGTACCGAGGTCCGTCTCAAGGAAGGTGCTACCACCCTCTATGCCGCTGCTCCCAAAGACGTCGCTAGTCTCATCCTTATTCAGATGCCCATTGCAGGCGGGAAGACTATTATCGTCTGTGGTCCTGTAGGGGCCCAGACCAAGATTTTTCTTTGGACCGACTAGTGCTCTGCCCCGCCAATGGCGGGGCTTTTTACATCGTCTCACTCCACGATATTTCCGTAATATAATACCTTATGACCAAAAAAACCAAAACCACCGAAGAAACCATCAAAGTCACGGGTGAGAACCTGATCAAAACCGTGAAAGACCTCATTGCCCAAGGCAACGTCCGTCATATTACGATCAAGGATAAAGAAGGTAAAACCATCATTGAGTTCCCGCTTACCATCGGTGTCGTGGGAGCCGTCTTCCTTCCGGTCCTTGCCGCCGTCGGCGCTATTGCCGCTCTGATAGGGGAGTGCACCATCTCCGTCGAACGCTCCAAAGAGTAATTGAGATATGATAGCAAAAGCCCCTACACCAGAACGGGTCAGAAGATCGGTCGCGAAATCTATATCTTATAGAATCCTGATAATTATCTCTAATTTTGTCATTATTTTTTTAATTACTCATCGGTGGGATATTACCTTAAGTGTTCTCATTATTTCCAATATTTCCAGTACCATTCTTTACTATCTGCATGAGAGATTCTGGACTCGGATCCGCTGGGGTAGGGATCGACTTTAAACTTGACATTCCTGGGCCACAAAGATAAAAATTGAATTAATGAAAAATCAAAGGGGTTTGGAGTTATTATGCTGCTTCTCATTGTCTCTGGCATTTTAGTGATCGGACTGGTGGGCGCCGGCGCCGCGGCCTTACTGGGAGCAGCACCTGAATGTGCCACTGCAGACTCTTCCTCTGCTAGAAGTGAAAACGAAATCGGAAACACCCTTAGCCAAGGCTCGGTAAGTATCTCCGACGGCGAAGCGACGGCTATAGCCCAGAGCTACCTTCGGGGAAAAGTTGACAATGCTCGAGTTTGCTTTACAGACGGACTCGGCCATATTTCTGGCAAAATTAATCTTGGCTCAATCAGCCCCTCTTTTTATGTCTCGGGAGGAGTCGATCTGACCGGCTCGGTTCCCAAGGCTATCAATTTAAGTATTCAGCTCGGCTCCCTTCCCAATATCCCCGCCCTGTCTTCTCTGGCCACAGAAAAGTTGAATTCCTTAATCTCCGAAAATTTATCTAAGTTTGAACTTAAGCAAAAATACTCTGCCTCTTTTACAAGCGGTTCCGTCACCATAAAAAAATAGCAGCCCTATAGTCTTGACTTTTGAGGGTATTCGGGGTATACTAGGCACAGTAAGAATGTCAATTTGAGGCACGAAGCCTCAAAATCACCCTGTTCTTTAAATAAAGGAGAATCTTATGCCGTTTCCGCTTGTATACAGAGTTCCTCGGTCCATTTCGGATGAATCCCTTGCATCATTGCGCGTTAAGATGGTGCAGGTTACAAGTGATCTGATGAAGTGCAAAAAAGAATGGGTGGGGCCTGATTTTTTCCGATCTGCTTTGGAAGATTCCACCAATCGTGATGAAGGTTGTAGCACAGTCTTGATAAAACTCGAAACGGGTCTTTTTGACGGTCGAGAGAATGATGACCCGCAGGTTAAAGAAGTTCTACTAGCTTTGACTGATGCTGTATGGGAAGCCTTTGGCGGTAAATACGAAGTTGAAGCCTCTGTGGCTGGTTGGCACCCAGGATGGAAAGCTTTGCGTGAAGCCATCGAGTAAATTTTTCAAATTATTCTGCTCATGAAAAGGAGAAAAGCACATGAGAAAACCAAGTAATTTGGGAAGAGCATGGGAACAAGGTATTGTTGTGGGGCCTGATCGCCTAGTTCTTTTTGAAAGCTTATGTCGCTGTGGAACGAAGTCACAGCCCGTGCAATTTCGCAGTCATGCCAGGTTTTTGGCAATTCAGATTGAATCGCTAGCTCGCAAAACTGGTGATGAAACAGGTATGGTTTTTGATTTAACTGGGATAACGGAAACAGAAGAAATGACCTTTTGGGTTGAAGGTTGGTATAACTCAGAAACTGGTCTAGGCCATCTTTTGTTAATGCCCATCTTCAAAGAATAAACAAACTAAGTACCCGTCAGGATAATACCTGACGGTTTTTATTGGCAAAATTGATGGATTTGTGCTGAAAAAGTTCAATACGCTCCACCTGTCGAGTTGATTTGTTCGTTGTAAAATAAAATATAGATGGAAAAGTCTTATATCGTAGATTTTAAAAATGTTTCTACTGTTGGCTTGGAGTCTTCCCCTGTAGCCGAGGCGCTTGCCGGCTTGCGAGCCAATGAAGCCCGTTATTTTATGAACAAATACAATCATGAATTTACGGTGATACCGGCCAGTAAAAGCCAGAAGACCCTTGATTATGTAAACAAAATTTTGAAAAAAGAACGTGATATCGAATTTGCGGCCAAGCCACTAGAAACGTCACTCTTCCAAGTAGAAAATATCAAATGGGCCTATGTTTTTTACGAGGATGGTCTGGCGGTGAACGTCCTGTACACAGTTGATAGTCCCAAGAAGCGAGCCGTCGGATTTAAGCTTTCCGAAGGGATGGAGGTGCCAGAGGAGCTAAAAGAGAAGTTCAAATTTGCCAGACAAAAGTCCAAGCTTGCCGGTACCATCCGTGGCTCATTTTTTGTAATCAAAGGAGAATACTAAATTCGTTAGATCGAAGTCTTGCGAGGGGATTTACCCGTTGACCATTCGGGTATTTTTTGGTTTAATAAAAGTATTCGGTCTTTCT
>CAZUFH010000016.1:9432-14937 GCA_964618885.1 uncultured Pseudomonadales bacterium | reverse complement strand
TGCTTGAAGTAATTTTTTTGCCAAAATGCTTCCAAATAAGACCAAACGAGGCATAAGGAATGCCATTTTTGCGACTGGCTGGCTTTTGCTTTTGGTGATGATCAAACTTATTTTTGGCTTTACTGTACTCTCCCCCGACGTCGACTGCCATATCGCAAAGGGCGATTTTTTCTAGATCCCTGGTTCTGGTTATTTCCACCTCCTTCCCCTCTTGCTCGAAGAAAAGTTTGAGCACAGCCAAAGCAAAGACCTCATCGGCATGAAAAATTCCATCATGGGTGGCAATTGTGACTTTCTTCATAAGGGGTGATTTTACTCTATTTTTGGATAGTGGGGTTCTTGATGATGAGTTCTTAGAACCGGTTTGTGGTCAGATTACGCAATTAAGAGAATTGTATGTGCCCGTGTTTGCCTCAGTGTAAAATAGGCTTGTGAATACATACCCAAAACTGAAGTTCCAGCTAAATTTAGAGCTCGATAATGAAATGGCGTTTCAGTTTATGGATACGGTTGGCGGCGGAATAGATTTTGGGAAAGAAAAAATAATTGATATATATCCAGAACTCGCAAAGGCAAAAGAGGTCACCGGGCAGGAAAGACGGGTGTTAATTGCTGACTTCACCAAGAAATACTATTCAGAACATAAAACAGAACTTGATGCAAAACTTAGAGAAATTCGTGAGGAATGGGAGCTTGTAGCCAGTAGTTATTTCTCTGGAGTTGATCAAATCTTTAATAACCCCACCTGGCCTCATGGTGACTATATTTGTTACCTCTCTATTTTTAATTGCAATCCTAGATTCCTAGAAACAAAGTCATTTCAGGTATACCAAGGACTGTCTGATCGAACTAACTACATTATTGCCCATGAGATGCTTCACTTTATCTTTTTTGACTATTTGGACAAAGATGAACAAGATCTTAAAAATACTCAAGACGAACATAGAATTTGGCTACTCTCGGAGTGGTTTAACGATCTTATGCTCAATCTCCCAGTTTTCAAGCAGTTTGGCGAAAATGTTGATAGTGCTTATCCGGAAGTAGTCGAATTTTCTAAGCAATTTAAGCACAAATCTAAGATTGGGGATACAAAATCATTCTTTGAGGTAATAAAGCCCGTGATTAATTAGTTGAGATTTTTCTGAAGATACCAATCGAGTTGCATCATGGTTTGGAAGACGATGGCAAACTCCGGGTCATCCAGATCACTTTTTTCACTTTCTACCATCTGCAAAAACTTGTTTTTATCTATTACTCCTATTTTAGCTAGTGCTGAATTTCCCAAAATTTCCAATACAATTTTTCTCTGCATTTTTGCAAATCCGAGAAAGGCAGCTTCCCTACCATATTTCTTGACAAACATTTCTTTCGGAAAGATTTCTGGTAAATTTTTCAATACAGAAAGTTTTCTGTCATGCTTTTTTCCCTTTATTGATTCAGGTACTCTTCTAGCGAGAGCGATCAATCTTGTATCAAAAAAAGGATTCATCATCCAAATATCCTTCTCCCAAGCTTTCCAAAAGGTATTCTCTGTGGGGATTGCAGAGGATATGGGAACGATCATGGGATATTCTTTCCGGGAATTGAAACGGTCTCTTCCTAGCGCATAGTCGACAATTTCTTTATTGAATAATCTTTCAAGTCCAAGCTTCTTAAAATACATTACATTGACAAAAAAACTATTTTGTACCGGAAACGTTTCAGGTAAATCCATTTCGGACGCTGAGTACGATTCGTCCCCTCCCTCACCGGTAAACTGAACCTTTATGTTTTTACTTTCTAGAATCTTAAGGTAGTTTTCAAATCCGGTAACTCCGATCTGAAAAGGATCGTTTTTGTTCCACGATGTAGATAAATCTGCTTCATATTGATCAAATTTCGTAGTATCTACAGTTTCCAGTTTTATGCCATGAAGGTGTGCAAACTTATTCATAATATTAATATCTGTTTCTTCCTTTGTTACATCTGACACCTTTGAATTACATATTAGTCGGTCGCTTAATATTTTGTGAAGGGAATAGGCTACTAAAGTGCAGTCAAAGCCAGATGATAAATCACAAGTAGTCTTTTTGTCTAGTATTTTTTCTGCTCTATCAGCCACTACTTGTAACATCATTTTTGCCCAATCATGAGCAAAGGCAACTTCATCAGTATATATTTCTCCAGTGTTAGCCAAGAAACCTGGCAGGTCCACCAGAGAATCAATCGTTAGCTTTTTGTTATCGAAATCTAAATCCACGACACACCCTGGTGGAATAACCTTGACTTCCTCAAAAATGGTCTTTTCTGTAGCATGCCATTCCCACAGCAGCCAAGTGATAAGTCCATCTATGTTGACGTTTAACTTTGCGTACTTCTTTACCCCCTCAACAACTTTCGTGAATTGAGAAGATACCACCAGATGTCCATTCAGGTATGAAAAGAAACAGGGTATAGAATTTGATTGATCTAGGACTATACGAAGTCGGTTTGTCTTTTTTTCCAGATAGAACAAAAGAAAATCAGAGTTACTGTTTACCAGCCTGATCAAGTTGTTATCGGCAAATAGTTTAGGTAGGCTATCGGATGTGACTAATCCATCATAGTTTGCAAAATATCCAGTCAGGATATTATCCTCATTGTTGTAATTGATTTTTTCTGGAAATGACCTCTCGGGGAGGCCATCTTTTAAATTAAAATCAATGACATTACTGTCTAGAAATATTTGATTAATCACTGCTTTCCAGTATTCCCTTATTAATTAGTTCCGATATTATCTTTTCAGCCTCGTCTACTTCGATGTGTAATTTCAGCATCATGACCTCAATATTTTCCGAGCTCAAACCGTGAGAATCTGAAATGTATTTTATAAGGGAATACTCCTTTGGGCGTATGGCCATAAGTTTGTCTGTTTTATAGTCATACGCCACAGTGTTGAACCCCCTCCTTCGGTCCTGATCCAACAGGAGCACGCTTAATTTATTTACTACGTACGTCATCCAAGGAAATCTTATGAGTTTCTCTTTGTTGGGCTTGCGTCACTTCCTCCATTTTTTCCTCTAGACACCTCAGTAAAATTACCTAGAACTTCAGCTGTTGGCTCTTTCGCTACAGCTTCTGGGGATTTAAGAACCTCTACCGTCTCATTTTCATTTTTCATTTTTTTTGAAAAACTAATAATGGTTGTATTCTACACCAAATTAGTATGCATATGAAATAGTTATATATAGTTGTATATATCAATCTATATCATATTATTGGGTGCAAGAGGAGATTTGAACCGATTGCTAATAGCGATATTTTGATCGTACTAGCTTGGCTACGACATTCAATTCCTTTTGGTCTAGATACACAAATGTCGTACCACAAGGGTACGACTTTTGTGGACCCTGCAGGAATCTCTCGGATAATCTTCTGCTGAAGATTTCCTCGAACCCGACTCGGCAAGATCGTTACGAGCTTGCCTCCGTCACTCGAATCCAGCCAATAACAAACTAAGCACTTTGCCGCAAGGGCAAAATGCTTACTTGTGGTCGCGACTGGATTCGAACCAGTGACCCCCGCAATGTGAATGCGGTGCGCTAACCAGCTGCGCTACGCGACCATGTTTACTTGAATAATTATATCAGGCACGGTACACTTAAGTAATGTCTTTCTTTCGAAAGTTGGTTCATGTGGTTTACGAATTCGTGGAGTCTTTTGTCATCTCAGCCTCTGTCTTTGTCGTAGTTTACCTTTTTCTGATGCAGCCTCATCAAGTGAAGGGTAGCTCGATGTTTCCCACCTTTAAGGACAAGGAGTACCTCCTGACAGACAAAATTACATATCGAATCAGAAAACCAAAAGATGGTGATGTCATCGTCTTTAAAGCTCCGGCTAACGAGAACTTTGATTTTATCAAGAGAGTGATTGCCACCCCCGGACAGACAGTGAGTGTCCGAGACGGGTTTGTATACATTGATGGCGTCAAATTGGACGAATTTTATCTGCCACAGGAGTACACGACAGTGGCTGGGCAATTTTTACAAGAAGGTGAGAGCTATACCGTCCAAGACGGAGAGGTCATGACTTTTGGAGATAATCGCGATCATTCATCCGACAGCCGAGATTGGGGTCCGGTACCATATCGAAATATTGTGGGCAGAGTCTTCTTCCGCTACTGGCCTTCGAGCGTAGCCGGTCTCGTGATGGAGCCTGTGAAGGCCGAGATCTAGTACTCGCGGGCGACTTCTTCGGGTGAAGGTGAAGAAGAAACAGCGGTCATAGGGGCAAAGGGACTGGAGAATGGCTCAAAAGGATTTGTGTAGGTGTCTTCTGTGATGGGAGTAGAGATCGATTCTAGAGTGGGCTCGTCGGGATTCAGAGTCTCTTCTAATGAAGGAACTAGGGAGTCGTGGATTTTTTGAATTTGTTTTTCGGTTTCTTCGGGATTGCCTTTTAATACAATACTGATAGCCGTCTCCATTCGGGAGCGGCGCATTTTGACATGAGCGTTCTGACCAAGAGAGACCTGAATTTCCTCGGCCATATGGTCTATGGAATCGTTCACTGTTTTGGTATTGAAGCCGTCGGCTGGCTTGGAGCGATTCATGGTTTTTTTGAATCTTCTGGCTAGTTCCTCGGCACGCCTCACGGAGCCCCCTTCACGGAGAATCATCTTGTAGGCCTCGATCATGGTTTGCGTATCCGGAATGGCGGCAAGTGCCCTTGCATGACCCTCAGAGATTACCCCGGAGATCAGACCATCTTTGAGGGCGTCCGGTAGCTCGAGGAGACGGAGAGTATTACTGACAAAAGCAGGGCTTTTGCCGACTCTAAGACTGATATCTGAGTTGCCTAGATTAAATTCTTTGATCAGGCGCTCAAACGAGTTTGCGCGGTCGATGGGATTGAGGTCTGTTCTTTGGACATTTTCGACGATGGCCATTTCGAGCATGCCCTGGGGCGAGGTCTCGATGATGCGGACCGGCACTTCTGTGAGTCCCGCTAGTCTAGAAGCGCGCCAGCGGCGTTCTCCGGCAATTATTTGATAGCCTGCAGGAGTATGAGCGATGACTAAGGGCTGAATAATGCCATGGGTTTTGATGGAGTCAACTAGCTCAGAGAGAGACTCGGGAGTAATGACGCCTCTTGGCTGAAGTGGATTTGGCTGAAGAAAATCAATGGGGAGTTTGGCAACTGGTTGATCGTCCATTTATTTTGCAACTACATCGACGTAATGTACGCCTTGAAGCTTGCGAAACTTGACGACACCTTCTGCAAGGGCGAAAAGAGTGAAGTCTCTACCCAAATCGGTGTTGATACCGGCATGATACTGGGCACCTCTTTGTCTCGCAATAATTTGGCCGGTTTTAACAGCCTGACCGCCGAAAAGTTTGACGCCCAGTCTTTTACCGGCACGTTGGTGATGTTGTCTAGTTGCTCCTCCTGATTTAACGTGTGCCATATATTATTTTATGTTTTGATTTATTTAATTGTACTTATTTAATGGATTCCTGCCTTCGCAGGGATGACATTGTGTGGGTT
>CAZUFH010000016.1:0-9422 GCA_964618885.1 uncultured Pseudomonadales bacterium | reverse complement strand
TAAATTGTATATTTTATATTTAATTATAGATTGCTTCGTCGTTTCACTTCTCGCAATGACGGGTGGAGTGAGTCCCGCTGAGGCGGGAGACGGTTATTTTTTCTGCAGAATGACTATCTCGCGTCTAACATCAGCGTTTGGGCGTGAATATAGGATTCCGCGTTTGAGGAAATTGTAACTCAGTTCTAGCTTCCCGTCAATGATACTGCTTGTCTTATAGACTTGCTTCCCTGTATCGAAGCTAGGAAAGACCATTACGACATAGCCACCCGGTTTTAGGACCTTGAGCCAGTCTTTCAAACAACCTAGATACAACTTTTGTAGGCCTGGCACCAAGTACTTGATTTGATCCGGCCGCAGATTCGGCTTACCTAGGAAGGGCTCGGTCACAATCGCATCTACTTCGTGAAACTTATCAGAAAGATGGGTGGCGTCCAGAACTTGTACCTCAGCCTCAAAGCCCAAAAAGCTCAAATTGGCCTTGGTTTCGCGAACTTGATCGGCCAGGATATCCACTCCCCCAACCCGGTAACCAAGCTCTGCCGCCTCTACCAATAGGCGTCCGGAGCCACAAAAGGGGTCGACAAGGAGCTTCCCTTGAGGCTCCAGAGGAATGAGATTTATCATGCTTCGAGCAATTTTGGGAGGAAGGATACCGGCTTTGGCATTGGCGTAGGGCATATGACGATCTTTCTTGATCCAGTGCTCAAAATCGTGAACCCAAGTAGTTTTCCAGGTTTCATCCCGGGTATTATCGGTAAAAAATTCGTCTATACGGTGTTTTTTGAGTAAGACGGGAGATAAGCCGAATGGATCTTTGGGAAGGATAAAGCGGCCTTTTTCCAAGATGTTCTTTATTTCTTGATTCGCAACGGGAGAGTTTTGAAAGTTATCCAGGCAAGTAACCGAAAAATTCTTGGCGGTGACGAGATCGGTCAGAGACTCCGGTACTGGAGCTACGCCTGTCAGTTCTTTGGCTAGCTTGATACTACATCCAAGCCGGGATACTTTGTCCTGAGCCTCAATTTCACTGGTAGATTCGAAGACGTAGACATTGGGGAGCAAAAGACGAGCTCCCTCAATTTGAGCCCCAATTTCGGAGTCGGCCAGGGTATTACTGGCGCCGACAAAGAGTAAGAAGCGCATAAGAATTAAAGATTAATCGACTTGACGGTGAAGTGACTTTCAAGCTGGCGGTGACCCATGACTTTACGGTATCGGGACTTGGCCTTAAATTTGGCAACCAGGATCTTTTCACCTTTTTTGATGCCATCCATGACGAGCTCAACAGAGGCGTTTTCCAGGTAAGGCTGACCGATAGTGGTCTTTTTGCCGTCGTAACTTAGAAGGACCTCTTTGACAGTGAGAGTTTCGCCATCTTTTAGGTCGATTTTTTCGGCCACTACCTTATCACCTTCTTTGATGAGGTATTGTTTCGCGCCAAGCTGAATGACCACGGAAAGTATTTTGTCTGTCATGTGCGCAATTATATCTCAAAGGGGGTCACTAAATCAAGCTGGCGTAGCTCAAGCCCTATCAAAATCGCAAAACTGATCAGGGAGCTGCCGCCATAAGAAAAAAGAGGCAAGGTGATCCCTGTAACCGGCATAATGCCTAGGTTCATACCCACATTGACCACAAATTGAAAAAGAAACAGGAGAAAGATAGAGAGCGACAGCAAAATATAGCTACGTTCTTTGAAACGCAGAATATTTATCAGGCAATATCGGAACACCACGGCATAAGAGGAAATCAGAACTAACGCTCCTAAAAGACCGAACTCTTCGACAAAAGAGGCAAAAATAAAGTCGGTATGACGCTCAGGCAAAAAATTTAAATGTGACTGAGTACCAAGCTTAACCCCTTTACCTAAGATTTTGCCGGAGCCCACGGCGATGGTGGCCTGGATGACGTTGTACCCGGCCCCCTGAGGATCTTTATACGGATTGATAAAAGTCTCGATGCGCTGGCGCTGGTACGGTTTCAGGATCTTGGACTCCAAAGGCACCACGATGGTCAAGAAAATGACCCCCACCAAGAGAAGCTTCTTGATCTGACCGGAAAAGGCCAGGAGCGCCAGAGGTAGAAAGGTGAGGGTGAGAGCTGAGCCAAGATCTGGCTGCACCGCAACTAGCAAGACCGGAATTACTACTAACGTGAGAAAAACAGATAGCTGTTTCCAGGAGATATTTTTGAATCGGGATAAATAAGCAGAGTAAAAGATCGCCAGGAGTGGCTTGACGATTTCAGAAGTTTGGAGATTGAAAAACCCAAGATCAATCCAGCGGACAGAACCACGTATGTTTCGGCCGATAAACAGGGTGAGAATCAGGAGCAGGAGACTGACAACATAAAAAGAAGTGGACAGATTAAAAAAGAGAGATATGTCCGCTTTGGAAAGTAAAAGGATAATGATCGCGCCCACCAAAACAAAAGAGAGCTGAGTCAAGAAAAGCTCCGGAAAAGTACTCCAGATAGTCACCAAGCTTAGGACTTGAATCAATATCAAAACACTTATCAGCAGTCCCTTGCTTTGGCGCATTAGGAGTCTCTAATTATCTTCGTTTCTTCACCTTTGGCGATGTCTTTTACTAGAGTCTTTTGTTTGATTTCCTCTTCATAGAGTGCTGGCCAGTCCGGTAGAATGACGGAGACTATTTCATCCATACGGCAGCCGGCAAGTTTTCTAGCTTCTTGAATGGCCCGGACCGTCTCCCGGATTTTTCCCTTACCAATTAGCTCCGGAGTCAGATTGATATCTAGGTCGACTGCGAGCTCGGCTTCTTCTTTGAACTTCACCGACTCCACATTTAGCTCGTCTTTAATCAATTGAATCAGCTGATCATCTTCTTCGATATTGGTCTTTGGTCCAGAGATAAAGACCGCGGAGAGTGGCTGTTTGACAGCCACGTTTTGGGCTTTACGGATAGAGTGACCCATTTCACAGATTTTTCGAATGAGGGTCATGTTCTCAATAAGCTTAGTGTCGATAACCTCCGGAGTATTTACTTCCGGCCAATCTGCCAAGTGGACCGACTTCTCTCCCGTCAAATTGGTATAAATCAGTTCCGCCATAAAAGGGTTAAAGGGCATTAAGATGCGAGAGAGAATATCGAAGACAGTCCGAAGGGTCCGGTAACAGACCTCTTTGTCCTCGGCATCGGTGGCTGATGGTCCCACCCGGTTCCTAGAGCGACGGATATACCAAGTAGATAGGTCCGAAACAAAGTTTTCGATGGCCGCAGTCGCACTAAAGGCGTCAAACTTGTCCAAACTATCCTCGACGGCTAAGACGACTTGGTTCAGACGACCCAAGATCCAAAGGTCCAGCTTGGTGGGTACCCGATCGAACTCGATCTGAGGTTCCCAATTTTCCAGAGCGGCAAAGTTTGCAAAAAAGCGGTATGAATTCCAGAGGAGCATATGAAATAGACGTTTGGTCTCAGCGGTGGTTTTGTAGCCAAAGAGCAGATTTCTCTCCGGATTGTGACGGAGGAAGGTCCATCGCATCACATCGGCCCCGATCTTGTCTGCCCCTTCATTAAATTCAATTGAGTTCCCCCAAGACTTGTGCATCGCCCGGCCGTCTTCACCAAGCATAGAAGCAAAGCCTAAGACGGTGTTGAAAGGATTGGTATCCTCCAGAACGGTGCTCATGGCAATCAAGGAATAGAACCAGTTCTTAAACTGACCGGGGAAAGACTCGGTAATGAAGTCGGCCGGGAACCACTCCTCCCAGTATTTTTTGTCTGAAGTGTAGCTAACTTTACCGGTAGCAGGATCGACTAAAGTGGAGAAAGGTACGATACCGGCATCTAGCCATGGGTTCCCCACATCGAGAATTCTGGACATAGTGCCACCACATGAGTGTTTGATTTTTACCTCATCGATAAAGGGCTTGTGAGGAGTGTGTCCTTCAAATTGGTCCCAGCCAGCAGAAGCTTTTTCTTTGAGCTCTTCTTTGCCACCAATTACAATAAATTCATGACACTGGTCACAAACCCAAATGGGTAGGGCCAGGCCCCAGTAACGATTTTTCTTACTAAAGAGCCAGTCGTGCATATTATTGAGCCAGTCGAGCTCCCGATCCAACCCAAATCCCGGCTTCCAGGTAATTTGTTTGGCGGAGTCGATCATTTTTTGGCGGAGAGTCCGACCCTTCTTATCGTCTGGATCGACCTTGTCCATAGCGATGTACCATTCATCAGCCACTTTCCAAACTAATTCTGTTTTGCAGCGCCAGCAAGCCGGGTAGCGGTGAGTATAGTTTTCGATTTTGAAGACCCAGTTCTCCCCCGTCTTTTCTTTTTCCTCTAAGTAATCAAGAATAATTTCGGGGTGTTTTTTGGCATTTTGACCGGAAAGAAAGTCTAGCCCGGGTAAATAATCGGCATTGTCGGCAATGATTGGGATCATCGGTAAGCCTAGTTTTCTACCTAGAGCAAAGTCTTCGGTACCGGCACTGACGGCGGTGTGAACGAGACCGGTACCCTCGGTATTACTAATGGGCATGATGAAATTGTCGGTGGGGATGACGACGTGAAATTTGTCGGGATTTTCTTCAGCTACTTTTTTCACCGCCGAAATAGTGTCAAAGGGACCGGTGTAATGAAGACCGACGAGTTCTTGTCCTTTGACGGTTTTAATTATTTGTTTTAGATCACCCTTAAAGACGGTTTCGACGAGGTCTTTTAGGACCCAGAATTTGTCCCCTGTCATACCCTCGACCAGTGAATAATCTTGTTTTGCATCTACCGCGACGGCAATATTGGCGGGAATGGTCCATGGAGTAGTAGTCCAGATCAAAAGGAACTCACGGTCGCGACCGACTATAGGTAGATCCAGATAAACCGCTTTGTGAGTGAGCTCTTTGTAATCTTCGGTGAGCATTTCGTGTTGTGAGATAGCAGTCTCACAGCGGGGGCACCAAGGTACGGAGTCGTGGCCTTTGTAGATCCAGCCTTTTTCCCAGCAGACTTTCAGAAAGTGCCAGATCATGTAATTGTTTTCGTCCGACATAGTGAAGTAGGAACGGTCCCAGTCCATAAAGTAGCCTAGGCGCTTGCTCTGATCGGTCTGAATGCCGGAGTACTTTACTACCCGGTCTTTGCAGTGCTCGATAAACTTGGCGACACCGTAGTTTTCTATATCTTTCTTAAGCCGAAATCCGAGCTCTTTCTCTACCTCCACCTCGACCCAGAGACCTTGACAGTCAAAGCCATTTTGGAAGCGCTGCTTGTAGCCACGCATATTCTTGTACCGCTGCCAGAGGTCTTTGTAGGTCCGGCCCCAGGCGTGATGAACCCCCATGGGATTATTCGCTGTTATTGGACCATCTTGAAAAAAGAACTTCTTCTTAGAGTAGTCATTCAGGTGGAGATACTGGTCCACGATACCGTCCCGGTACCAGTGCTCCAGGAGTTCTTTTTCCAAGGCCGGAAAGTCCGGGGAGGCTTCGACTTCTTTGATGGTGTGTTTGTCTTTGGGCATGTTTTAGTTGTTTTTTATTCCAAAAAAATCCCCGCAGGTGAACCTTTGGAGATTAGAGTCCCGGGAGATAAGCCGACCGAGACGGTACCATCTAATTTTTTACTTGATTTTGGCTATTACGGGCTCCCCGGGAAGGTCTAGTGATTTCTTCTTCCAGCTCGCCCGGTGATAGCCGGACTTCAGCTGCCGCGAGGCAGGCAAACGCTTTAGGCTATTATAGCAAGAAAATGAAACTGGCTTTGGTGCTTATTCTCGCTCTCTTTTCACTGAGCCTTCAGGATTTCGAAGTACTCTGTCAACATACGCACAAACCTCATCGACCGTATCCTCTACTCTACCGTCGTTACTAATTCTGACTTCAGCAAGCTCTAATATTTGGTCGATACCAAGCTTCTGTTTTAGGTGGTCAATAAATACTATTTCCTCAAGAGCCTGGCTTTCATCCTGAGCGTCAATTCTTTTTGAAATAAACCTTAGTCTGTTTTCTTGATTAGTCTGGATATAAATCAATTTAATGTCGCTTCCGGGATAGAGATATCTAATTAAATCAAGGGTGCCTCCGTCTATAATCTCATCAATAATAATTCCTCTGGTATTTTTGTTGGTTTCAATTTCCTCGAGCATCTGCATTCGAGTTAAGTTAAGTACCTCCTCAAGTCCGACAGAAATCACCCATTCTCTAGCTCGTTCATAACCATATCGCGTGGCTAAATCATGAAGTATTTGATGAAGGTCGATTCTAGGTAAATCATATCTTTCACTTACGGCTTTTGAGATTGTAGTTTTGCCACTTGCACTAGGTGCAACAAATAAGAAGAGATTCATTTGAGTGATTTTAATTTTGATTGGAATTTAGTTATGGCCTCAGTTGGAATCCCGTATGCGATAAACGAAGAAATAAGTTTTTCGGGTGTGATCCAAGAGATTATTTCTATATCTTTGTCGTTAGGCCTTAATTCTCCAGGTTGGACGCTAGCAGACTTAACAACCAAGTGTATCTGTGTACCCTTTAGTGTTGGTGTGAGTTCAAAAACTGGTTCTGAACTGAGATGTTCAATTTCCAGGTTTGTTTCTTCTTTAAGCTCTCTTGCTGCAGCGACGTCAACTGTTTCACCATCATTAACTCCTCCTCCAGGAAGTCCCCACATCCCCCCAAACGCAGTATCAGTTTTGGCACGCTTCACTGCCAAGAGATTCGTCTTTTCTTTGTTAAAAACCATTAGTAGGATAAATAGTCTCATTTATTTACTGTTGATTATTAATCCAAATGTCAGCAATTCTTTTTCCTACCCCAGCTATATGGTTTTGTGAGCTTGTATAAAAATCTTTTATTATTACGGCTTCGGCTGGTGTAATTGGGGTGTGATCGTGATGTCCTCCGGACAGATTGCGATTGAATAGGTAGTCGTAGAGTATTGCCTTTAAATTGTCTTCGTTAATCGAGATTAATCCAGGTGAACTGGGAAAATAGAATTGGGTGTCGTGATTGATTAGTAGTGGAGTCAGGCCACCACTAGCTTTAAATTCATTTGTTCTAATGAATATGTCGATTGGTGGGATGTTCACGCCAAAATATGCTTCGACAAGGTCTTGTTGTGTGGGGTACTGGCCTGTTTTTTCGTACCAAGAGATAGCTTGGTGGGCGATCTGAATCGTATCTCTGTCGGTTGTAAAACCAAGACCAATCAGGATGCGTTTTGTGGGATTATCTCTAGTCTGATTAAGCTCATTAAAAAATTGTAAATATCTTTCAATTCGTTTTCCTGAAGGGTGAGTGTCTATGAAAGACAAATCCCCGTAGAAATATACAGTCGCGTTGTGCTTTTCAAGTGTTTGCAAAGTGAATTCATCTAGCAACGGATCAAGGAGCCTCTCCAATCCTGTAGGAATAAAGTTGTCGCGCTGTAAGTTTCCATATGAAGCTAGCGGTCCAGTCACAACTTCAATACCCATATCAAATAAATCATCTGCCGCTTGAACGGACTTATGCATTAATGCAGTGATATGGTCTTGGTCATATAGCCAAGCATCATCATTGTGTTCAGGCTCTACTTTGAGTAAACGCCGCGTACCATCAATCATTACGGCCACATTCTGTGGTTTTCCTAATTTTCCAACCATTTCAGCAACTTCCTTTTTGGAAAGTAATTGAAATTCCTTAAGTTCAAAATTTGGCCTAAACTCATTTTCTCTTGTCATATCGAGAAATATATAATTTCTATTTGAGTTGCATTCTACAACCTTCACACCTGAATGTATAGCAAACCAACTGGATGCCGGATCGAGTCCGGCATGACAATGTAGATATTTGATTTTGAGGTTGCTATAGTGCCTTTACGGGAAGGTGCCGGTGAGCTGAGCTTGGCCCAGAATGTGGCCTTTGATCACTTCTTCCAGCTCGGCTTTACGTGCTTCTGGGGGGCAGGGTCAGAGTAGTGTCTAAAGCAATAAGTTTAAAGATATAGTGATGTGTACCGGAAGGAGGACATGGACCTCCATACTTTTGACTTCCAAAGCTGGTAGTGCCGGAGATGGCGCTGGCGGGAGTGGAATTTTCCGGGATAGACAGAGTGCCGGGGGCGATGTTCCAGAGAAGCCAGTGATCCCAAGTCTGGAAAGGGCATCCGGGTCTTCCAGTATGAGCACAAAGGACTTAGTTCCGGAGGGGACTTCGGAAATTTCTAAAGGAGGGCTATTGTTTTCACCTTTACAGGTGAATTTTTCGGGGATCACGCTACCTTCAGCAAAAGCAGGACTGATGAGCTTCATATTGGTTACGGGAAAAATTGTTAATAATTTACCGGAGCGAATAAGACCAAAAGCTAGCACGACCGTAAGAATAAAGAAAACTACTAAAGTGTTTTTCTTCATACTTACATCATATACCAAAGTGTGATTTTGTTTACATCTTTGTGCCTATATGGGGTATTGACAACATTAAAAAATAGTTCTAGAGTGGATTTAGTCCTACAAGTAAAAGTGTATGGATAAGTTTCAAGAATTACGAGCTCCTTAACTTTTACCGGTACACCGCGAACTAAAAATTTGTAGTACAGCCTAGGGACCTAGTCCTGCTCTGAGGTACGTGTATTAGCTGCCAGGAGAAAATAGATTGTAAGGATCTATCCGGGTTACAAGCTCAGATATCTAAAAATTCGGTACATGACAGTCGGTGTAAACCAGAGACAAAAAGCCACCTTTCCTTACAGATAGGTGGCTTTTTAGTGGATAGATTATCCCCTAGCTTCAGGCAGTGACCGAGATGGTCAATTTGCCATCCTGGTAGTCAAAGTGAAAGGTCACAGGTTTGTCTTGGTTATTCGTAATATACAAGTTCTTTCTGGCACTGGCAGACTGATTGCCTGGATCGAGGTAGATAGCCACACCGTAGACTCTAGGTACTTCTGGGATCACGGCAAAGTCATGGTTGGTAAACTGGACCACGTCCAGATCGGCGTCTCTAGCTGCCCAGTTGATAAGGGAGGCCAGCTGACAGACTCCATCTCCATAGAGGTAGCCATCGGTCTTAAACCCGTCTTGCTGATTGAAACGAGCCTTGGTCGTAACCACTACTTTGTCCTTATATTCCGGCAAAACAGAGTCATGGAAGGCAAAGGACTGATTTGGCTTGAGGGTAAACTCTGAGTGAAAGGGTTTGTTTACCTCATTCCAGTTTATATCCTTGGCCGAGGTGACCCGACCATCCAGGTAAGCGATGTTTAGGAGAATATTTTCTTTAAAAATTTTACTGACGGAAGGAGCGTGGTAGCGGTACTCCATAGACATTTCTCGACTGGCCAGAACTTCGGGAGCAGGAATATTTTTGGCCATAGGAGTCAAAGCCAAAGAGGCAGGCTGACCAACGATGAGAGCTAGTAGGACCGATAAGATGTATTGTTTCATAGTGGGGTATTTTACACTATTATAGGCTA
>CAZUFH010000015.1:7019-15338 GCA_964618885.1 uncultured Pseudomonadales bacterium | reverse complement strand
ATATAGTGTGAGGTTCTTTGATACCGATTCTTTCTTTGACCTTCGTCACTTGAGGGAGATTGTCCAAAGTCCGGGGGTGCAATCGTGGATGACGAGTGTCCGCAATATGACTCACAAGCACTACCGGAAGTGGATGGAGGAGAGGGGAAGAGAAAATCACTTTCTTTTTGCGATTGCTGGGGCAGATACTGAGAGACCTGAGATTCAAAGGGTTCAGGGCTTTGTCTATTTCTACCCGTCAGAGGATTTTCGAGGGGCGATTGATGTGAGCTATGCGAAGAGACCAGGGGCGCCAGGTGGGCTAATTACCCCGGCTTTGAGGGAAGCATGCAAAATAGTCCGGGAAAGAATGGGTCTGGTAGTCACGATAGTGGCTGAGATTGAAAGAGGAAACGAGGCTTCGATCGCGGCCATAGAAAAAGCGGGGTTTGTAAAGACAAGAAACTTTGATAAGCATGGGAATGGAATCTGGACTTTGGACTGGACGAGATTAGACCAATAAAAAACCGGTCGTCTAGGCGACCGGTAATGATTAGAGTCTTAATGTTACGACTTTGAGCAATCTAGTTCCTTTGTCTGTGAAAGTGATCCCGGTGTTTTGGATAGTTCGAATGATCTCTTCCATTTGATCGCTTTCTGCTTTGATGGGGCGGACAGCTACGACTGACAATGATGTCTTTTTTGAGTCTCTGATTTCGACGGAGGCAAGAGCATAGCCTCTAAATTCAAATTTTTCTC
This sequence comes from uncultured Pseudomonadales bacterium, assembly GCA_964618885.1. Classification (GTDB taxonomy): domain Bacteria; phylum Patescibacteriota; class Microgenomatia; order UBA1400; family MFAQ01; genus UBA10133. The sequence goes on along the minus strand of CAZUFH010000015.1, from coordinate 14,600 downwards.
TCTGGGTATCGCCAGCGTAGACAAAAAAAGTGGTGGAAAGTGAGTGCACTTGGAACTCGTCCAAGGTTGACAGATTCTTTTTTACAAAGTCTTTGCAAATATATTTGCCTTTACTTATCACACTGGCGACAAAGTCTTGGATAGAAATCTCAAATCGGGAACAGTTTGCGCATAAAAGGACACTGTCGATGACCATAAACTGCTTATTCTTGCAGAGAGGACAGGCTTCGATCTTTGAATCGATACCGTGTTGTTTGGCTCCAATGAAGACATCCTCTCCGAAGCAAGTTCTCAGGAGATTTAGTAATTCTTCAAGACAACTGGATTGCATGGTAGCAATGTGAACTAGGAGCTTTGAGTTTCGGACAGAAAATTCTCCGACTGCTATCCGTTGAGCCATGTAATGTACCGTGAAATCAGTCAGACAACCTTTTTTTAGTTGATAGATGTTCAGCATCTCTCTGTCAAATCGATTCATGTATTCGATGAAGTTTGGCGTGTAGTTGCAGTGGCCACAGGTCGCCATGAGTCCGTCCAGGTCTAAGCTTAGTTCGTCCGATCCGCAATCTGGGCAGTAGGACACAGTACCCTCCAATTGATTCCACTAGGTAAGTGGGGTTTAGTGAGAAGATGATACAACCCAAATGTCGTAGGATTCTAGCAGCTCCTGCTTATTAGTCACTGGAATGGCCATATTGCCGCAGACTGGACACTTGAGGTACACAAAGTCGGAGTCCTCGGTGTTATGGGTTCGACAAAAATCTGCAAAGCTGTCTGTTTGACACATATGTCTTTCATTGGCTTGGCACTTGCAGAGAGCGGGTAAGAGAGTGAAGTCTGGCTCAGAAACTAAGGTTACTGTCATAATTTCTCCTTTTTTGTCTTTGTAAGTGTGCGTGACTAGAACAGCCTAGAGTGTATCAGGATTTAGGCCTTGTGGCAAGTGGTGGTTTAATGCTATTCTGAATGTAGACGAATAGTATTCTGCGCGGAATTAATTAAATTACAAAAACACATGAGTATTAGAGATTTGTTTCGAAAAAATAAACCCGTTGTTGTGACTGACCCTCCCAAAGAGGATTTAACGGCCAGAAAGATGGAAGAGAAGGGTGAAGATAAGCCGGAGGTAAAAGTGGAGGAAAAAACGGAAACAGAGAGGCCTAGACCACCCAAGATTCACAAAAAGACGAAGGTAAAGGTCGATAGAGCGGCACTTAAGAACTTGAATCTTGTGATAGTCGCCTATTCTCATGTCGAGCGTGAGTTCTTCCCGACTAAAGAGTCCTACGAAGCTGAAGTGGAGGTAGAAGATAGAGCCGCTGAAGTGATGGAGAGGGTTAAGGCACTTGGGGTACCGGTGAAGCTTCTGACTGGAGATCAGTACTTCTTGACGAACTTGCTGGTAGACAAGCCGGATGTGGTCATAAACCTAGTGGATACTTTGAGAGGCAAAGACAAGCTACAGACTTCCGTACCCGCGGCACTAGAACTCTCGAATGTAATGTATACCGGTTCCGGCATGGAGGGATTGGTAATAGGGAACAATCGTAATCTGACCAAAAGACTTTTGATCGCTTATGGTATTCCTACGCCAGCTTTTCAGTTTATCCGCCGAGCTGGCACGGCCGTGAATGAAGACCTTGGCTTACCACTCATCGTGAAGCTAAATGAGAGTGGTGGTAGTGTAGGAATAGATAACAAAGCGGTCAAAGAAACCATTAAGGATGCCCAGAGAAAAGTAAATGAGATGATCTCGGTGTATAAAATCCCCGTGATTGTAGAGCAGTTTATCGATGGACCCGAGATTACGGTAGTAGTGTTTGACGATGGGGCCAAGAAGCACGTGTACATGGGACAAAAGGTCTTCCGCAAGAAGGCAGATGGCAAACACTTCTTTACCAGCTTCGAGTCCTACGACGATGCCAAGGCCTACACTTACAAGCATGTAGAGGAGCCTCTAGCCACCAAGATTTCTCAGCTGGCCGTCCGCGCTTTTACCGGACTACAGCACAAAGATTACGCCAAGTTTGATGTCCGGGTAGACGACGAGACTCACATCCCGTACTTTACGGATTCAAATCCAAATACTGCTTTCGGACCAGACCTGGGGCTGCCGATGACAGAGGTCTTGGCTATGCACGGAGTGAGCTTCGATGAGGTACTGGGAGCACTACTCAGTAAGTATGCGAGACAACTGAAGTAGCTGAGCCCTGCAGGGCCAGGCCTTCTGGGGATGGGGGTCCTTCAAGGCCTGGCCCTTTGGAAAGTGGAGTAAAATGGTGGCATGGTTAATTTTAAACGGGTAATGCAGAAGACGGGCTCGTACTGTGGCCCAGCCGTGTTTGAGATGCTCGTGTCTCAGTATGGGCTGGAGCTCGATCAGGAGCGGATGGTAGAGGCTTGTGGAGCCAGGAACACCGTGATGAAGGAGGGAGTTCCCCTGGTAGGACTGGCAAAAGGTTTGAAGTCCGTTTATCCGGAGCTCGCAGTTTGGCAAAAATCTCATTCGAGCCTGGTCGACATAAAAACCTTGGTAGATAAAGACTACTTGGTGGGCTTTGACTGGCAGGGGGTATTTACGACAGACGAGTACGGTGACGAAATTTGGAATACAAAAGACAGAGTAGGTGCATGGTGGAAGCGTGAGATCAAAGGTGAGCCTGTGGAAAAAGGGGATCAGGGACATTACTGTATCGCTCTGGAAATTGATCTTGAGAAAGGTTTTTTGAGATTTGCAGACCCATATGGCCATTATGCCGGGAAAGACCGTTTTGTGGCTACTTGGGAGTTTGAGGAGCGCTGGTGGGATGACCGGATCGATACGGACGAAGCAGGAAAAAAGATGTACGTCCTGGAGAGCAGACTTATGTTCCTGGTGGCTAAGAAGGGGGATGAGTTCCCTGGGACGTTGGGGATGACAAGGGTATAGATCACAGATGACAGATCATAGATTTGTGATCTGAAAACTGAGAACTGGGATCTGAGAACTATTTCAGTTTGGAGACCTCTCCCGCCTGCAGAAGCTATTGCGGGCAGGTTGTGCTCTGAAAAACTAGGCTATTTCAGCTTACTAACCTCTTTATGTTCTGTATGTTCTCTACAAGTACGACAGTGCTTGGTGAGAGCTAGTTTTTCGGGGGTATTGGTCTTGTTGCGTTCTGAGATGTAGTTAAAATGACCGCATTTGGTACATTTCAAGCCCATGTGTTGTCGAGGTCCTTTTTTTGCCATTGTTGTTGTGGATTATTTATATAGATTGCTTCGTCGCTAAGCTTCTCGCAATGACGTGGAAGGATAGCAGAGAGTATTTTACCATGAATGACTTTTGTGGTGGAGGGGTGGTGCTTGCCTGCAAGGATACTCCTTGCAGGAGGAAAGGTGTAAACAAATTCCAACAAGAAGATTCCTCGAGGGTGATATTGTTTGATCGGTATAATTTTTATAGATTCCGGGTCAACCTGCCTGCCGGCAAGGCAGGGCCCGGAATGACAAAGAGTTTTATTATAATCATTGTGAAATCGTGTAAGATTACGCACAAATTGCGGTTTGACACGGGGTTACTTTTCCTATACATTTAATTGTAGATACTTGTAATTAATGTTACAAATTTACAAAAAATGGAAAAAAGTTATTCAGTAGAGGAGGCTGCCAAGCTACTTGGGTATTCTAGGAACAGCATCTATGGTTTTTTGAAGGATGGGGACATCAAATCTGTCCGCATTGGTAAGGGAAAGTTTAAGATTCCACAGTCAGAGATTGATAGATTTACGGGAGGAGATAAATCACAGATGACAGATGACAGGAAGCAGAGGGTGGAGGAGATTGCCACGACCCGCCAGGGCGGGTCTCGCAATGACGATCAAGAGAGGAGGGAGGATAAGAGGATGGTGGAGGAAGTGGTGAGGGAAGCCAAGGAACAGGCGCAGCCGGACGAACCATCTCCCTTGGTCTTGCCCATGCCACGACCCGGAAAAAGCTTGGAGGAGATCAGTGGAGAGCCCCCACTTTATACTTTGAAGCTCTGGTTTGAGGAGAGAGTCGGCTTTCCCAGACTTTTTGACTGGTTTATTGGCCTAAGTTCGATCGTTTTAGGACTTTCGATGTTCTTACACTCGAAGCAAGTGGACCTTCTGCTGGTAGGGCGGTTTGCCATTTGGTTTACTCCCATTCGAGTTTCTTTGATCCTTTCCGGTCTTGGTCTCATCGTGGCCGACATGATTCAAGAGGAGTTCCTGAGGTACCGGAAGCTAAATAATTACTTTAGAGTGGTGCTGTTTGTGACCTACCTGGCACTTTCATGGATTCTCTTTCTGGGGAACGATATTGACGGAGTGCTGATTTATGGCCTGTTTTCTTTAGTCATTTTGCTGGAAGCGGCGACCGGAACCAGGTCTTCGAATGCTTATGCGATATATATTCAAGGTCTTTTTATCGGTACTGCTTTAATCTTCTTCTTTTATCCTGCGGATAGTAGTCTGTCGCCCATTGCTGGAGGACTGCTTACCCTTTTGGATGGTTTTAAATGGATTTGGCTAGTCTTTGTCTTTTCGTTTATTCTAGTGACGCTATACGGGCATTTTTGGGATAGAAAAGTACTCAAATCAGTATCGGCATTTTGTGGGATACTACTGACTTTTTTGGCCCTACACTATGCAAATAACAATTTTTGGGACAGATCTTTCTTTGTTTTGCTCGCCGGAATGATTGGCATGATTTTGCCTTTTTGGGAAACTTTCAAAAGCAAGTTTGAGACGGAAAGGCCACTGGTATTTCGGATGTTTGGTGTGGTACTGATGTTTTTCTCTTTGGTGGTAGTGCTCATTGCCATTGTGCAGTCTATCCTAATGAAAGATGCCAATAGAAACCTAGCCGAGAAGGCGGACTTTGGGCGGATCACGGTGGAGTCGGTGGTAAATGATGGTTTCTCAGCTTTGGATGGTATTGCTCAGAACCCGCTTTTCCAAAATGCCTTTAAGAAAGGTGACCTCGAAGGCATGGAGAGCTTTACCAAGGCGATCTTTAAGAATAATAGCGACTTGGGCATAGTTATGGTCTTGGATAACTTTGGCGTCGCGATTGCTTCATATCCCTTCTCATCCGAGATTGTCCAGTCGAGCTACTCGAATGAAATCTTTTTTAGGAATGTTTTGGCTAATAACCAGTATTTCTCCCGCACCATAGAACCTTTGGCTAGAGTATCCAAAACGGCGGTGACTATTGCTACGCCGATAGTTGAAAAAGGTAATGTTGTGATCGGCGCTATCGTGGCTACGGTGAATCTGGAGGCTTTGGGAGACAGATTGCAGGATATAGCCACCTCAGAACAAGGGCAAAAGGTGTCACTAATAGATGTAGACGGTAGATGGCTCGTGAGCCCAGGTGAGGGAGTTCTAGGAGAGAGAATCCTGGAAACCGATACGACAAACCTGATGTGGTCTAGGACGACCGGAGCGGAGATAGGGTACGACGAAACAGGCAGGTACACCCTATTTAGATCCAGTAAGTCAAAGGACTTGGGCTGGACAGTGATCGCGACCGAGCCGATCTTTGAGATTTTGAGTGTGAGCCGGTCTGGCCTCATGATAGTTTTGTTCTTGCTGTCGGTCACTGTTCTCACGGTGTCTTTTTCTTTTGTATTTTCAAAACCAAGGAGGATAGATTAACATGGCAAGTCTTTTACCTGTCACCGGCAAGCAGTTTAACCGTTCGATCAAGACGGTGCTGGTGGCATTTTTATTGCTTACGACTCTTTCGGTGATAGTAGTGGCGGGTAGGATTAGTCTCAAGGCTCCAGAGGTGCTTCCACCGGCAGTTGGAGGAGTGACTGATATAACACCGGAAATATTACAGGAAAGCATCTTCGAAAGGCCGTTTCTACTCACGGTACTCCGCAATGACGGATCTTTTTCCTTTGCTCAGATTGAGAATGGGGTAGTGTTTGGCGAAAGACTCGTAAATGAAGTAGAACTTACTTACCAAAATGGAGACTCAGGACTGGTAGCAGAAAACAACGGTAACGTAGACATCTTTATTTCGAAGAAGGGAGCAAAAGAAACAGTGGCTCTCATAGTCCGGGGAGTGACGGGGATCACTTTACAGGATGAGACGACCTTGCCGGTAAAGCTGGTGGCGGGTAGAGTGAGTAGGGGAAAATTGGTTGGAGACTTTGAACTACAAACATTGACGACTAATAAAAGAATTTTGGGTAAATTTGATACTCGAGGAAAATTGGTCAATGTAAAGGTCGAAAATGCCATTAAGGAGCCCGATGCCACCTCATCTCTCATTGCCAAAGAAGTTTTGAAACTTCAAATAAGTATGGAGGGAAAGCCAGACGAGAGAGTGCTGGCGGCGACGACGGATAGACCATTCCAAGCCCCTCCGACGGTACCCTTAAATAGAATGGGGCAAGTAGCCTCTTTCTTTCAGATTCGACAAAATCATCCGGACGGGTCGCTGACCATTGAGACGGCGCCTGTACCGGGACTACCAGCCACGGGAGTTACAGTAGCCACCGGACCGCAAGGACCTCCCGGTCCAGCTGGCCCTGCAGGAGGACCAGCCGGTCCACAGGGACCTAAGGGTGACAAAGGAGATCAGGGAATTACGGGGGCCACAGGCCCCACCGGTGCGGCAGGAGCGGATGGAAGTGGTGGAGGTGGGGATATTACGAGTGTCACGGCAGGAAATGGTTTAACAGGGGGAGCAACCACCGGGGATGCCACTTTGAGTACATTACTTACTACTTCCGGGACAACCGGCTCAACTTCAAGTAATTCCGGCTTGGAAGTGTCGTCTTCTGGAATCGCTCTACTTAAGGGATGCACAGATAACGAAATTCTGAAGTGGACAGATGCGGGTGGCTGGGCGTGTTCGGCAGACAGTACGGGTGGCACACCAGCTTTTAACTCAATTACTTCCGGAACGAATACAACCGCTACGATGACGGTTGGAGCCGGTTCTTCACTCACATATTCTGGAGGAACAGCAACATCCGGTGTAATAAATGCAAATCAATTATTAGGTGGTACATGGGCAATCCCCGGAACTATCGGTTCGACCACACCAAATACCGGAGCATTTACGACGTTATCTTCGACCGGAGTGACAACTCTGGGAAATAATTCGGCAACGGTGGCAATTAATTCTTCCGCCTGGGATATTTCAACCGTTGGTGATATGACAAATATCGGAAGTATTTCTTTGGATGGACCAATATCGTTTTCCGGAGCGGGAACAATTACTTCGAATACAACGAATGCGTTAACTCTGGATTCGGGAACAACCGGAACTGTAAATTTAGGAACAGGAAATAATGCCAAGACAATAAATATCGGAACCGGAACCGCAGGCGACGCAATAAATGTTGGTACCAATAACACAACGGCAGATACGATCTCAATTGGATCTGCTTTAGACTCATTGACCTTATCATCTGCCAACTGGTCTGTCACCTCTGCGGGGCTTGGGACTTTTTCAAATATTATTGATACCGGCTTAGCGATTAACTCTGCTGTTTATACAAATGGTAGTAGTCAACTAACGACTACGGCACCAACTTCAGGAACGCTTGGTTACTGG
>CAZUFH010000015.1:0-7009 GCA_964618885.1 uncultured Pseudomonadales bacterium | reverse complement strand
CACTTTCCCCGGCCACAGCAGGGGACGCAGTCACTACCTCAGGAAATATTTCAAGCACAGGTACCGGGACAATTACTTCGGCGGGACTTTTGACTGCCAGCAATGGTCTGACTGTATCTGCCGGGGCGTTAAATATGACATCGACTTCAGGCGCACTCACAATTTCCGGACTAGGAACATCATCTATCTCAACAACCGGAAGCGGGTTAACATTCTCCACGGTTACTTCGGGAACTTTAGCTTTGACATCCGCGGGGGCGCTAAACATGTCGGCTGGTGCGGCCTCGGCATTTACTTTGGCAAATGTGGCGAACGCTTTGAATTTTGATAGTAATACTTTATCTATAGATGCGTTAAATAACAGAATTGGTATTGGTTTATCAGCTCCAAGTTTCCAGACTTCAATTTTGGGAACACAGTCGGCAAGTAGTATTGCTAATATAGTTAATTTGAATACGACCAGTAGTACTTCACTAAATGCTTTAAGACTTGGTATTGGAACCACGACCGGTAGCCTATCTAGATTCGTAACTTTCTTTAGTGACGTAACAACCGAAACTGATGGGCAAGGAGTGGGAAATATTCATTTGAATAATAATGGAGTGACTTATCAATCAGGAAACGCAGACATTGCGGAACTTATGTCTGTTCCGGATTCAGAAAGCGTTTCACCAGGACATATTGTTGCGGCTGCGTCTTCCGGAAATGTAAAAGCAACCACCACTAACAATGTCATGATCGGTGTCGTTTCGGATACGGCAGCTTTTATGGGAAATGCTAATGCACTGACAGAGGGTGGTGCAAACACACAAGTTGTTGGTATTGCCGGTTTTGTAGATACGTTTATGACTGGTGATGTGGCCATCGGGGATCCAATCACGGTTAGTTCGACGGCCGGTGTTGGACAGAAAGCAACTTCAGCGGGGTACATCATTGGAAAAGCGGCTGAAGCACATTCAACGGGTGATGGTACTACTCGAGTTTTAGTTTCGGTGATGCCGGGATGGTACGATCCAAGTGTTTTAGCGACTGCTACAGATGTTAATTTTGGAGATACAACAGCTACGAAAACAATAGACATTGGTGGTGTAACAAATTCTGCAACAGACACAATTAATATCGTGACGAATGGCACGGCGTCTGATGCGATCACTGTTGGAAATTCAAATGCAGCGACTACTGTAACAATTACGGGAGGAGATGATTGGTCCATGACAGGTGCTGGTGCTTTGACCTTAGCTTCTTTTACTAGGGGATCGGACACCATTACAGACTTCACCGGAAATGGAATTGAAATATCTTCCGGGTCTTTACAGTTAGCAACGACAACCGGTGGTGCAGGACTTACATATACGTCAGGGGTCTTGGCAGTCGGAGCAGGAAATGGAATTACGGTGAATGCAAATGATGTAACAGTTGACTTGACTGCTGCAACTGACGCACTGTCTTCCACAACTTCATCGGGGTCAGGTCTTGAGGTGTTGGCAACAGGACTGACACTTTTGCAGGGATGTACAACCGGTCAAATACTGAAATGGAATGAGACAACTGATGTTTGGGAATGTAGTGCAGACAGTACAGGAGGATCTCCGACTTTTGACTCAATTGCTTCCGGAACAAATACAACAGCCACAATGGTGGTTGATACAGGAGCTTCGTTGAATTTTGCTAATTCCGGAACAATTAATGCTTCGAGCTTAGGTAGTGCAACATTTGCAGCGCCTGGGGCAATTGGTGGAGGAACCGCAGCGTCCGGTACATTTACAACACTAACTTCAACAGGACTAACTAATCTTGGAACGACAGGAGCCAGTAACGTAAATATTGCAACGACAGGAACCGGAAATACAACCATTGGAAACGCAACCGGGACATTTGCTCTGACTTCAAGTGGTGGATTAAATGTAACAACGGTTGGAGCACTGTCAGGAGTTTCTTCTATAGATACTATTGGCGTTTCGGCAACGGCGTTAACTTTTGCAGGAGCCGGTTCAGTATTATCGACGACAACCTCTGCACTAACTTTGGATTCTGGAACGACAGGCAATGTAAATCTTGGATCAGGTGCTAATGCAAAGGCAATTACTATTGGCTCCAGCACATCAGGGACAACGCTTTCTCTTACAGGTGGTGCTACATGGTCTCTCGCTACAACAGGAACATCTTCAGGATTAAGCATTTCCGGTGCTAGCAATACACTTAGTAACATTGGTAACGCATCTCTCACCAATTCTTCAGTTACTGTCACTGCGGGAACGGGACTTGCTGATGGAGGGTCTGTATCCCTCGGTGGAACCACTACCTTAAATATCGGTGCTGGAAGTGGCATTACTGTAAATGCAAACGATGTAACTATAGATTTGACTGTCGCGACAGATGCACTTTCCGAAGGTACAACATCTTCAGGATCAGGGCTCGAAGTGTTGGCTACAGGGCTAACACTACTTCAGGGATGTACTAACGGTCAGATATTGCAATGGAATGAAACAACTGATGTGTGGGCGTGTGCAACGAATGCTGCATCGGTCACTTGGGACTCGATTGGAGATCCGACGCTGGGCGCAGACATTGCTTTTGCTGAAACCGCTCAAACAATTGATTGGAATACTAATGGTGTGACAGCCTTGGCTTTTGACGGAATGACTTACTCTATTACTAACGATGCTTTAACCGATATTTTGACACAGAGATTGCTGGTTGTAGAAAATAGAAATGATGGTGGGTCTACGGGAATTTCAGAGACGTTGTTAGCGATTGATAACCAAGAAGCAAATGAAATTTTGACAAATGGATTATTGATTGAACAGTCAGCAGGGGGGACAATGACGAATGCCATTCAGATTCTTGAGACAGCCGGAACAATTACGGACGGAATCTTAGTCAGTGGGACACTTAGTAATATTTTAAATACCGATACGCTAGATATTACGGGTGCAGGTGCAATTACAGGAGCAACGGGAGTAACTCTGTCTTCAGGTAATGTGTCAATCGCCGCAAGTCAAAGCTACACAGGAGCTGGTGCTGTGACACTTTCATCGGGAACAGCAACCGCATTGACCATTGATTCTGGAACAACAGGAGCGATAAATTTAGGAACCGATGCCAGTGCGGAGTCAATCAACTTAGGAACGGGGGTAGCGGCGAAGACTTTGGTGTTGGGTTCGACAAATACTACTTCGACAACGACCCTACAGTCTGGAAGTGGGAACATTAATCTGCAGGCAAGTGGGACTTCAACTGGGAATGTACAGGTCGGAACCGGAGCCGGAACAAGTACACCGGATCTATTAGTGCTGGATAACAAAAATACAGCTGGCGATCCAACAGGAGTAACCGGAGGGATGTATTACAACTCAAATTTGAATAAATTCAGATGCTATCAAAACGGGGCGTGGACAAACTGTGTTGAGGGAGATAAGGTGACAGCGCTCAAGAGCACTGATGAATCGTGTGAGAGTGATGCCGGTCAATGCAGTGGTGTATCGACGACATTACAGAATGATGATGACTTGTCTTTTAGTGTTCTATCGGGAGAGACATGGATATTCCAGTTTAGACTGGTCGTAACGAACAATAATGATGCCGGGCCGGACTGGAAGTCGGCGATACTGGCACCAACAGGCTCAACATGTTCAGTACAGCTTTCCGGGGACGAATCTGTTGGAGCTGATTTTCCACAGATTCAGGCAACCGACTGTACAACTCCCGCAACACTGGTGAATAACGGTATTGTGCAAGACGCAAACAATGGCTTTAACGTTAATCTTCAGGGAAGGGTGACAGCAGGAGCCGATGGAACAGTTAATTTGCAATGGTCACAAAATACCGCCGATACGACAGCTTTGACGGTAGAGCAAGGAAGTCTACTGCGAGCATACAAGGTCGGTGGGGCAGACCTCGCCGAAGTGTACTATGGAGATACATCCTATGAAGAAGGAACTGTAGTGTCTGTTAATTCTGCGATAAACAATGGTGTTAAAGAAAGTTCTGTCTCTTACGACCGCACCGTGGTTGGTGTGGTTTCTGCTAAACCAGGATTGGTCATTGGAGATGCGGGGAATGGGGCGACCAATTTAGTCGCTTTATCCGGAAGAGTACCTGTCAAAGTAAATACCGAAAACGGGGAGATTAAAGCGGGAGACTATCTTACGACCTCATCAACTCCTGGAGTGGCTATGAAAGCGACGAAATCGGGAGCGATTATCGGAACAGCACTAACTGATTTCGGCGGAGAAGGGACTGGTGAAGTGATTGTCTTCGTAAAAAATGGAGTTAGTAATGGATCTAAGTTGGCCGAGGTGATGAAAGGGATAGATATAGATAACAGGTCAGATGTATTAACTAATTTAATTCAAGAAAAAGATCAAATTCTGACAGCTAGTGCGGATATGTCGGAAATAATGACAGATAGGGTTGTCGCCGGTATGGAGATCATCACTCCAAAAGTTATTACTCAAGACATCTTAGCTACCGGAATGTTTGTAATGCAGGACAAAGAGGGGAACGAGAATGTAAAGATTTCATCTAATGGTAACGCGATATTTATGGGAACGATTAAGGCTGACAAGATAGAAGCGAACGAAATAAAGGGTTTTAAACTCCTCACCGATAGTATCTCAACTCTGTCGGATAAAGTAGCGGGACTGGCCACGGAATCTGGTGGAGTGAGATCCCTCGACTCGCAAGACTCGCTCGGGATGACGGATGGAAACAATGAAATGAATGTTACCGACCTGATAAATAATATTTTCAGAAGAGTAGCTGAGTTCTTTGACAAAGTCATTTTCCACGGAGATGTCTTCTTCGCTGGCAGACCGACGTTTAACAAAGACACGGCAGGCTTTGCCATCATCAAGAGCGGCGCCAATGAAGTCGAAGTGAAGTTTGAGAAAGAATATGCCACCGAGCCGGTCGTGAATATCAGTTTGAATATAGCAGGGGATATCAATATCTCAGATATTGGCAGTTACGCTATCGCGGATGTAAACACCAAAGGCTTCAAGATTCGCCTGAGCAAAGTAACTGGCATGGATCTGAGATTTAGTTGGATGGCGATTGCCGTCAAAGACGCAAAGTCGGTTGAAGGTAACACAACCATAGTGACAGCACCGGTTACCACGCCGACTGTATCACCGATACCTACTCAAGAAGTGACGCCGACGGTAACTCCCGAACCGACACCGACTCAATCGGAAGAGGTAGCACCAATAACACCAGAAGCAACGCCGACTCCAGAGGTGACACCAGGGATTACACCATCACCTGAGGCGACTGATAGTGGAGCTTTGGAATGACGGTGTTTGTGAAAAATGTAGTAATATTTGTAAATATTTGATAAATTTAAATATAAGTTGTAAAAATTAATACATAAAATGATAAAAATAAATAGGGGTAAGGTAATAGTTGTAAGTGCCGTATTGCTGGTTTTGGGGACGGTTGTGTATACAAGAAATATTACCAAGCAGAACAAGATACTGGGAGCTCAAATCGAGGCTCTAAAGAAAGATCCTCAGAGTATTGCCAAAGAAGAAATTAAAGGTTTGGTAGAAAAATTATCTAAACTTGTGGTTTTACCGGAGGGTGAAGAGCCGGTAGTGGCGACGGTGACGGATAAAGAAAAACTAAAAGATCAGCCAGTATTTGCTAAGGCAGAAAATGGTGACAAGATATTGATCTACGCCAAAGCCCAGAAAGCTTACATTTACCGGGTTGATAAAAATCTTTTGATAGATGTAGTGCCGGTAAACATTGGAAACCAACAACTGACGATAACCGGTGTAGATGAAAAGAATCCATTAGAGATCGCTCTGGTAAATGGTTCTAAAAATACAGGGATGACGGGAGAGTTGGAGAAAAGAATAGAGGAGAAGAAAATCCCCGGCGTTAAGGTAGTTTCTAAGGCAACAGCCAAGTCTGACGCCTACGAGAAGACGCTGGTCTTTGATATCGATGGCAAACATGCCAAGCAAGCGGCCGAGGTGGCTCTCCTGGTAGGTGGTGGGGTCGCCACACAGTCCTCAGAGACTTTCCCGAAGGCCGACATCATGATCGTCATTGGGGCGGATTTTAAGTAATCTCTGAGCTGGGGAAATTAAGGTAAAATGTAGTTTGTTGCCACCTTAGCTCAGTTGGTTAGAGCACCTGTTTTGTAAACAGGATGTCCTGAGTTCGAATCTCAGAGGTGGCTCCAAAATATCACTTTTTTGTGCAAAAAACCCCGGAATAAAACCGGGGTTTTGGTATCAGATTATTTCGGCCGGAAAGCAGCCGTTTTCGTCTGCGTTATCGGGCATACCGTATTCAATATCGTCGGGAGTGATGGTGTTGCCATCTATTTCATAGAGATCTTCTCGCCGTATAATGCGGACTGTTTTGTACTGCGTTTTCCTTCTGGAGACATTACCGGTGCCGACGACAAAAAGGGTTTCAGCCAGCTCGAAAATATTATGCGGTTCGGTAAAGCCGGCCTCATCGATTTCCATATCCGAAATTATTTGGGGCTTTGCGGTAGTGGTCCTGTTGAATTTTGCCGGGAGAAAGTCTTGATTCTTGATATCGTTAAATTGATAGTTGGAAATTTGTCTGTCTGCAATAGTGCTTCTATCAACTTCGACGTGATCTTTTCTCCTTGTAATTTTGGTGGTGTTGGTTCCCCATGCCCAGTTGGACGTTTTTGTGTTACTAAAAATAAAATACCGTCCACCGGAGCTAAATACTGATAGGGGATTCACATATGCGGTTGCGCCTACCTTCAGGTTTTTGACCACAGCATTTCCCGCTGTTTGAGACGGCTGCTGGACGGAGCGATCTTCGTGTTTGGGGCAGAAAAAACCACCGGAAATAGGAGTATCGCAGATGACGCAACATCCTCTCTTAAATATTACGCCGTCGATATATCTGTCATCGTTCATGTTAGCCTCCGGAGTGTTGGTTATTTCAGATTAATTCGGCGGGGAGAGTGGGATAATTATCAAAGATGTCCTCTGATCCCTGCCAGATATCATCTGCT
>CAZUFH010000014.1:2652-16283 GCA_964618885.1 uncultured Pseudomonadales bacterium | reverse complement strand
CAGTAGTTTTTGCTTCTTCTACTGTAATAACACCGTCTTTACCGACTTTATCCAGGCTCTCCGAAATCATCCGCCCGATTAACTCATTTTGGGCCGAAACCGTAGCCACCTGGGTGGTTTCCTCAATGGTTGTCAGTTTTTTGGACATTTTCCGGAGTTCCTCAACCAAAGCAGTAACCGCCATATCTATTCCCCGTCTTAACACCATCGGGTTAGCACAGGCCTGGATATTTTTTAATCCTTCCGAAACAATTGCCTGAGCTAAAATTGTGGCTGTAGTAGTACCGTCTCCGGCGATGTCGTTCGTTCTACTAGCGGCTTCTTTCACGAGCTGAGCTCCCATATTTTCAAAAGGATCTTGAAGAACAACTTCTTTCGCCACGGACACACCATCGTGAAGGACGGTGGGTGAACCCCATTTTTTGTCGATAGCGACATTCCGACCTTTGGGACCGAGAGTGGTGACGACGGCTCTAGCCAATTTGTTAACACCACTGACTAATTTAGTACGAGCTTCTTCACCGAAAAGGATTTGTTTGGCCATATTAGATATTTTAAATTTTAAATTGTATATTTTATATTTGTTTGATGGGGTGAGACCTGCCTGCCGGCAGGCAGGTTGCCCTCCTCGCAATGACGGTTGTTACTTGATGACGGCGAGGATGTCGTCAAACTTGAGGAATTGGTATTCGATATCGCCAATCATGACTTCGTTGCCACCCCATTTTTTGTACAGAACAGTGTCCCCTACCTTGGCGGGAGACTCGACGACGACGCCTCGGTCGTTACTAATTTTGTCACCAACTTTGAGAACGATGCCGTACTGAGGTTTTTCGGTGTGAGTGTCGGGAAGATAAAGACCGGAAGCAGTCTTCTTCTCTTGCTTAGCCGGTTCGACTAATAGAAGGCCCGGAGTGGGGGCTAACTTTTTGACGGTAAGAGTATTAACCATTTTTTTTGTTTTGGTATTTAATTGGTAACTATTACCTGGATTGCCACCTTGTGCTCGCAATGACAGATAGAGTGTGTTGAGTATAACAGAAACTATCACTCAACAATCTCGATTGCTATTTTAGCGAATACGGGAAAATTTTGTCAAGAGAAGACCTCCAACAAAAAGAGACTACTTTTTTGTACAGTTGCCACTAGCATCTGGGTACATGGCTGTCTGCTGACAAACATACCCAACGGGGCATTTTTTGTTAGTTATTCCACCACAAAAGGTACCTTCAACGGAAGGAGGAGATACTATTGGTTTATTCCACAGGCAGTCAGGTGACCCGTCGGGGGCACTAAAGTCATCAAGTTTCTGATTATAAACGTCGACTGAAAGGCATTCGGTCTCTGAACGCTTTTCTGTACAGTACTGAGAATAATTTTGTTTGGCAGTGAGTTCTTGAGTATTGGTTTCGACTCTGTAAGTAGGTATACAAAAACCAGGTAATTCAGGTGCATTGGTGGGTGATGGTGTAGGGATGGCCTTCAATGTTGCGATTTGTTGGGAGAGTTGTCGATTTTGGTAGTATAAGAAGCCAGTGGCTACGAGTAGAGCCAAAGTGATTAATGATAAGAAAATAGGATATCGTGGATGGATAGGGATAGCGATTTGAGGTTTAGTAGATTCGTTTTCCATAAATTATTTTTTTGATAAGAATAAAAGGCAACTAAAGAGCACTACCTTTAAAGTTGGGACAGTTTGCTTTGTACCAAGCCATAGCTTCGGTAGAACAAGCTCTTTTTCCTTCTTCGCTTAAGATAGGCATACAGTTCTGCCAACCATTTGAAGGACAAGTAAGTTCAGAGGTGGAAAAAATGGGCTCGAAAGAGTCAATTACCGATTGATATTTGGTATAGACTTCTGTCTGATTGTAAGGATTTTCCATGGGAGTTATAAAGAAGGAATAAACATTTTTGTCGACTAAGATGTAAGTATTAATAGTTATATAATCAGCTGCCAACCAGTTCTCCACTCTCTTAATGGCGGGTAATCCAGAGACAGTAGTTTCTCCGGATGAGATTATTTTTTTACTGGGTTTCCCTTCCCATGAGGTTTTGTTTATATTATCTAAATCAGCAAGGAAGGAAGAGAGATTGTCCGTATTATTATCGAGAATTAATACGGATAAAGTGCTGCCATCACGAGCTTGGAACTGAGGAATATCCGAACTTTCAGCATAAATTACTTTCCAATCCACTGGAAGTTGGAGTCTAAATCTTTTCTGGCTGTCAACGAAGGTAGTTATGTCTGAAGTTGGTGCTTGAGCTGGTATTACCGAATAAAAAATGGAAAGGGTAAAACCCAGAATCATACCCAAGACTAAGAAAATCAAGGCGATCGAAATGATAAGGCCGATTGGCGGCCTGGATTTTGGGATCGGAACGGGACTGTTTTCCATTTATTTTAGGATGATGATTTTTTCCAGGATGTAGTTGAATTCTTCCATTGCGGCCGTATCAAGATCCGATCCGGTAAGACTTATAAAACCAATCGAGGTCTGACTGGAATAGCTATTACTTGTGAGCTCACAAACTGGATACATGGGGACTGTCCCAGATAGAAGTGCGCCCCACCTCCACAGGTGATTGTCTTTGTTTATTGTCCGGAAATCTGCAAAACGATACACAGACCCTTCTACCGTTGAGCCATCATAGGAACAAGATGGTGCCTCTGTGTTTTCCTGGTGGATTGTCACAGTTGCTGTCCCCTTCTGAAGAGTAAGGGAGGATGAGCCGGCGTCGGTGGGCCTGGGAGTGTTTTTGTATTCTTTGATAGACCAGGTGGTTGGGTAGTAGATACGATAAGAGCTAAATGAGGAGATCGGAGACTTGACGGTCATCATGTTCCACTTGAGGTTCAGTAAAGCCGATGGAGTCGCAGTGGGAGTAGGAATGGGAGTGATGGCTAAGAGAATGGATTCCTGACTGCCGGCAGGCAGGGCCGCGCTGTCGGTCGCAATGACAGGGGTTGGTGTGGTTTCGGGAACGATAGTGTTGATTGGCGTGGCAGGCATGGGAAGGAAGCGGGCAGCCAGAACTCCGAGGAGGATGCCCATAAGAATTAAGGCTAATCCAATAAGGAGAGTCCGACCTACTGAGGAAGAAGTGGAACTTTCGAGATTAGTCGGTGTCGGTTGGGAGGGAGTCTGGGTTGGCAGCAGTGATGTTAGAGGAGTTGCTGACTGACTTGGCGTCTCGGCCGGATGTGTGGTCCAGGAGACTGGTGTTTCCACTTGAGTCAGGTCTGTCTTTGGCGATGTTTCTGGGGTTTCCAAGGAAGTTGGCAAGGGGGTCAGAGTCCCCACTGGGGCGACTGTCTGGTCGGATCCCCAAGCCTGAGGTGGAGTGTAACTCACTTCCTCTGGTATTTTGGCTGTCTGATCTGGCTGAGGGATATTGCCGAAGACTGGTTCGTCTGTCTTCATCAGAGAGTCTGCCGGTGGAAGCATGAGGTCTTGAGTTGGTTGATCGGCTGACTGATTCGGATCCATGGTTGTTTGGTTGATTGGTAGACAGAAGACCTTTGTTTTTAAGGACATTAAGGATGCTGGTTATCATCCGCAAGCGTCCCCCGGTATTGGTCTCTTTAATTAGTTTATACGCTTCTTCGAAATTTAGCCATTTTAGGTCATCAAATTCGGTGGCTCCAAGAGTAATTTCAGTTTTTTTGGTGTTGGCAACAAAAAAATAATAGTATTTACCTTTCATCACGACCGGCTCGCCGGCATCGGTGACCATGTCACGAAGACCTTGTTTACTCGGAGGAAATTCAATTTTATCGACGGCAACAAGTTGAATATCGGGATCACAGTCCTTAACAAAGTCCTCGGTGACTTCTTCGGATAGTTCGGATAAAAAGGCTTCTTTGAGACTTTGCTTGTTCTCCACTCCTCCTTGAGGTAGGAGCCACTGATTAAATGATTTTTGATAAGCTAAGAGAATTTTTTTGTCGCTAATAAAACAACCAACGACACTGGGACGGAGACCCTGCTTGCGGAGTTCGTCTAGGTCTGCCAAAGTGGGTTCTTTGGGAGGGGTTGAGGATTGTGAGATGCTAGTTCTCAGATCTCGGTTCTCAGTTGGTTGTTTGTTGTTGGAGGGTGGAGTACCTGCAGGGCCAGGCCTTGTAGATCGGGGATCCTCTAAGGCCTGGCCCTTGGTAGATGGTTTGGTGGGCGGTGAAGCGGGCAGGTCGCGACCTGCCCCTACGGGAGAGGATGAGGAGGGTGGAATTTTGAATGGGTTCGGCTGGGTGCGTGGGGCGATGGGGGGAAGTTGGGGTACGTAAGGTATCTTTGCCGCAAATGTTTTGGGTATACTGGAGGAGGTGCCTGCAGGGCCAGGCCCTGCAGATCGGGGATCCTCTAAGGCCTGGCCCTCAGGAGAAACATTGGCTGAGGGGTCTCGGAGGGCTTTGGGGATGTAGGCGGGTTCGGTGTATCTCTTGGGCGCGGGAGTCATTTGGGCAGTGACTTGAGACATGTCCATGGGTTCTATCTTGCGATAGTACTTAGCGTAAGTAACCTCGAGGACTTTTTCTTTGACATGAGTGTATGTATCAGGTAAGGGTAAAGCATAAGCAGAAAAAGGTAGAGTCATCTGAGAATCAACCGACATTTTCATAGCGAGCTGGTACTTACCCAAACCGACAAGATCGTCGGCGGTGTATAGATTGTTCAACTCTTTCATGATTCGGTCGGCGTCGGAAGCACCTACCACATAACTCATGACGGTACCGACGTTGCCAAAAATGGCATTTTGAATTTCTTCGGGCAATTGGGCAATGTATTGATTGGCCAGGATCAAGCCAAGCTTGTATTTTCTAGCTTCGGAAAGAATCTTCACGAAGGAAGAGGTGGCAAAGTTTTGGAACTCATCAACGTAGAGAAAGAACTCCCGACGTTTTTCTTCGGCGATATTGGCACGATTCATGGCAGCGATTTGGATTTGGGAGATGAACATGGCTCCAAGTAGAGCAGCATTATCTTCTCCAATTTTACCTTGAGGTAAGTTTAGGATAATGATTTTGCCGGAGTTCATCATATCTTCGAAATCGACGGTACTCTTCGGATGATTGATGATATCTCGAATGGTAGGTGAAGTTACAAACTGCCCGACTTTGTTTAAGATGGGAGCAATGGCCTCAGTTTGAAATTTTTCAGAATATTTATCATACTCATCACGCCAGAAATTTACCAAAACAGGGTCGGTGACGTGGACGAGACATTCCTTTTCCCGAAAATCTTTATTAGTCAGAATTCTGGGAACGTCGGCGAGGGTGGTCTCTGGTTTGTAGACTAAAGTAAGAAGAGTATTCCGAAGAATATATTCCAGACGAGGACCCCAAGAGTTACCGTAGAGTTTACTAAAAATTGAGACAATACTAGAAGCGACCATCTCACCTTGAGCAGGGTTTCTAACATAGAGTGGATTCATCCAAAATGATTTTCCCGGCACAGAAGGATCTAGATACGCCACATCTTCAATACGGTTCTCCGGTATGTAATCAAGAAGAACCTCAGCAGCGTCACCGTGAGGATCGACAAAGGCGACACCTTCACCGTGCTGTATGTCGTTGATGGCCATGCGTCCAATCAGAGTAGATTTACCGGTACCGGATTTTCCGAGGATATATGTATGACGCAGACGATCGATCCCCTTCTTCATACCAAAGACAGCCATGTGGTTCTTGTATTCTGTCTTGGCGAAAAAATTATAGAGATGTCTTTCACTTTCAGGTACGCCTTCATCGACAGGTAAGTTGGTTGGAGCTTCCCCTTTGAGAGTCTTTCCCCAAGCAATACCTTTGATGGGAGCGAGTAGAACACCAGGCAAGTGATAAAGAGCGGCAATTTCACCGTAGTTTAGATACTGGTATTGATTAGAGTACTTAGCCGAACGATCTAGTATCATCTGACGAAGTTTAGCCATTGACCCCTGGTACTTGGGAATTTTTAAAGCTAAGCTATTGCCTTCTGATAGAGCGTAGGTCCCAAATGCGGCGGCGAGCTGAGAAAGGAGTTGGGTGGAAGTTTTGTAGAGTGGGGTGACGGCGGCTAGGCGGATGTCGCAGGCGAAAGCTTGGAAAAGCAGTTTCTTTTCGATAACAGCCTTGAAGGGACTAGGTTTACTTTTGGCCGGGTCAGTAGCCGTAGCAGGAGTGACGGTCTCGAGACCGGAGCGAGCGGATTTTTGCCAGTTTTTGGGAGCAGCAAAAAGACAAATCTGGACTATCGCAGCTTGACCCGCCGGAATTCGGGACAAACTTCCAAGAATGGCGGCCATTTGATCGACCTTGTCATCTAGGGTAGCGTTTAGAGACAGATGAGACGGGCCGGTAAGTGTCAGCTGGCCGACGGCAGGCTGTCCATGTCCCAGCCAATCAGGAAGATAGTCTTTCATGGGAGTAATGAGGGCAGTAGGATACTGAGCTGCAACTTGGGCTTTGACGAGATGCTCTAGGCGCTCCGGACAGGAGATAATGAAGAAGGTGGTTTGATTAAGATTGACAACCTCGAGAGAAATAGTTTCGAAAGTTCCCAGAAGGCGATCAAAGAAACTAGCCTTGAGGGAAGACTTAAGGGAAGATAGAAACTCCACAAAAGCAGCTTGTCCGGTGAGAGAGTCTTTGGCGGGACGAATCTGCAAAACAGAGTATTTGGGGGCGACCATGATTTAAGTATATATAGATTTACTGTTACAGAGCAAGCATCTAAGCTACTGGCGGAGCAGAAAGAATGACTTCCCCGGGTCGCCGGGCTTCAGAATCTATGATTTTAACTTCCGAGAAAAGGACATTCTCGATAATCAAGGCCTTGTCGTGAAAAAGTTCATTTAGCTCCTCTCTGAGAGCATTTTCGATTTTGGAGCGCTCAGAACCGATTTCTTTGGAGTCATATTTGCTAAAAGCGGAGGCAATTCGGCTTCGGGAGTAAGGTCGGATGACTTTGGATATAAAGTTATCCCCGATGTTTTCCCAGAGAAGAGGGGCGTTGGCTTTATCTAGACGGAAGAGAATTGAGCCTTCGATGGAGATAGTTTTGTTGTCCTTGGTGGTAGCAATGACAGGCTCGTCTCCAAGGGCTTCTTTGATAGAAAGATCGAATCCGTGCCTGATGGTGTAGCCTAGCACCTGGGCATTAAAAAGCTTGGCAATCTGCCAGAAAGGTATCTTGAGGTGAAGACCGGGACCCCAAACGCGCTTGAGGACTCCGGCTCCCCGATCGTAAACACAAGCAACATGTCCTGGGGGTACAGAGATGAAGAAGCCTCCAACGACTTCATCAACTAGAAAGGAAACTACCAATTTATCAAAATCAGCCATAGCAAAGATGATTATAGCCTCTTTTAGACAGTTGGAGTAGTCTGGACTGGATGGAGATCGACTTGAGGTGGCTGTTTGTGCCTAAAAGCGTAAGTGAGAAAGAGAATTTGTTTGATGATCATCAGCACGATGCCAAAAGCCAAGGAAGTGATAATAAAGACCTTTTTGCCGGCAGGTAGGACCATAAAGACGAGGAAACTGACGATGGGGAAGAAAATGACCAAAGAAATCAAATCTTTTCTAGTAGGTTTGATGGGGGCAAAATAAAGGTGAACAATCTCACTGAGTGCGATCATGAGGGACTGGATTAGGTTGAGGGTACTATTTGTATGAGAGAGATCATAGAGCCCCATAAACATGAGATTGATTGGCTGATGGATAGTAGGCATGAAGCTATAGAGAAGATGCATGTCCGCACCCTCAAGACCAGTTGAAAAAATACGGTACAAGATCAAAACGATGAGAACCTGGATGGTGATGGTAAAGACTTCAGAAAAAATAGCCTTGGGACTTTGACGCATAACTTCCCTGATAGCTTCTTTCTCCCCTATGGGGTCGGTGGCGTGATCTTTCTTGATTTGTTTGACCTTTTCGGAGACTTGATACTTATCTTCGTCGGACTGTTCCCCGACGAAATCAAAGGGCAGAAGGATGATCCGGACAGCAACAGCAAAAAGGATGACAGCAATCCCCATATCTGGAGCAGGTAAAAATAAACCAGTGAACCAGTAAAGCCCAACAAGGACATTAAAAAATGGCTGATAAATGTAGAGAGTAAAAAAGTCCATGTCTGGTCTATTATATATTTAATTTTTGAATGGATCTCCCCCTTCGGGGACCAGCGGCCCTCCTTCGCGAGGATGACAAAAGGTGTTTATTTGGTTTTTAAATAGGAGTCTAGCTTGGAGGAAAAGTCTGCGGTGTGTAGGAAGGCGGCGTGGAGATGAACGGTTTCGGTGGTTTTTTTGGGTGACATATATAAAAGCTGAATGAGATAGAAGAGGTAATTGAGGGGGGCGAGGAAGAGTTTACAGATGACAGATGACAGTTGACGGATGGGGATGGTGTGGGGATGGATTCCGGGTCCAGGCCCGGAATGACGATTATTTGGATTGGTTAAGGAGGTGTAGGCGTTGGCGAGGTATTTTTTGGTCCATGAGTTGGCCTGGATAAAACGTCTGTATGTCCCCTCTCGATCGAGTAAGGGAATTATCTGAAGAACTTCGTGCGCCGTGTAAAGAGACTGTTTTGATGAAGGGATGACTAGAGCGAAGCTGTCTAGCCAGAGATTGGGGCAAAAAGCATTGGGGGCATGGGCGTGGTCCTCTTGAGGATAGCGGCGGCGAAAAAAAAGAGTCATCAGAATAATAACAATAGGCCGGACTAGCCAAAGAACGTGGGGGTCTGTAATAAACATCAAATCGATATCGTCATCTTTTCCGGAGTTGTTGGCAGCCACCGAACCGGTGAGAGCAACCATTCTTAGACCGGGAAAGTGATTTAAAAGTCTAACCATTTTTCGAGCGTGGAGAATCTTTTGTTCGGAGTAGTAAGTGGTTTTTGAGCGAAGAAGACGACCGGACTTGGATATTTTTTCCGGAAGGAACGACTTGAGTCTTTCGAAGGCTACCGGCCTTGAACAGACAAGCCAGTGACATATCTCTTCCGGATAGAGAGGAAAGTGGAAATAATCTGCGTAGCAAACAGTCCTAGACACTGCGTGACGGAGATCCATAATTATGGAGTGGGTGATGCAGTTGGGGCAGCAACTAATCCATACTGAGAAAGAACTTGGATGAAACCATTATGGAGGGCAGCAACCACTTTGGGTGTTTCCTGTCTGGCGATTATACCGTTGATAGCGTCTTCCAAATATTTGATGAGTCGAGAGTTTAGGGCTGTCTTAGAATCTTGTGTAGCAGAGGCGGTATAGAAACTTTTGGCAGTGGGGAGACTGGCGACAAAAGGGGCAATAACGGGGTTTTTACTGGCAGTTTCGGCCACGGACTTGTTGGCTGGGGGCTGAGGAAAACCGCGGTCAATGGTAGCTGAATCAAAAAGAATTTGTTGGGCTTCGGCAGAAGCTAAGAAACTTAAAAACTTCCAGGCTTCGAGAGAGTGTTTACTGTTTTTAGAAACCCCTTCAAACCAGATAGAGGCCCAGTTCACCGGCTCGACATCAGGAAGCTGAGGAACGGGCACCACCTGCCAAGAGAGAGCTGGATTGATTGCTTTGATATCTCTAGCCTTCCAACTCGGAGCAATTATCATGGCAACCTTTTCATTGGCAAATGCGACGACTGAAGGAGGCATGGTTTCGTCCCACACTGCGTACTTGGAGATGAAGTCGGTGTAGTAATTAAGAGTAACTCCTACTTCCGGACCTTGAATGTCAGTAAGGGAAACTCCGGCTTGGAGTAACATCATCGAGACAATGTCCGGCCAGTTTTCAACGTTGGTGGTATTTCCAAGGGCGACTCCGGCACGGGTAATCTTGCCTGTGAGAGGGTCGGCCTCCTTGACGGCTTTGGCGACAGTTAGCAGATCTTCCCAGGTTTTGGGGGGTTGAAGTTGTTTTTGTTGGAGCATGGCAGTGTTTACAAAGAGACCGAGACTTTCGGCGGTCATTGGAACTCCATAGACCTGGTTGCTGGCCACTAGAAGCTTGCCGACAATGGGATAAAAGTTGGTGTTTAGCTCTGTTGCGGAGATGGTATTGGGTGGAGCAGGAAGCAGACTGCCCGCAAAGAGAGGTAACCAGGTGGTGTGCAAGCGTGCAATATCTGGAGAGTTTGGACTATCTAAAGCGGTTTTGATGCGGTCTTGATAATCTTGCGAGGATTGCAACTGATAATCTATTTTTATACCTGGATTTTTGGCTTCGAAGGCATCGATAACTGGTTTCATGACGGAAGTAGGCTCCCACAAACCGTAATAGGTAAGGGTGACGGCTTTGGAGGGCGAAACTGACTGGGGAGTACTTGTCTTGCCAGAAGCCATGACTCTAATGAGAACAACAATGATGAGCCCAACGACCACAATTCCGCCAATAATCGGAACTAGAAGTTTGGGCAAAGAAGTCTTGCCAGCGGGCGGGGTAGCGGCTACAGGGGGCTGGTAGCCAGGAGGCGGTGGGGCGGCTTGTTCAGGACTGGCGAGGGGTGACACTTCGACGAAAGGAGTCGGGGTAGGACTAAGCGGAACTATCGGTGTAGGCTCCGGGACTGAAGAGGTGGGACCTGGCAAAGGAAATTGATTATCCATAAGTTATGTAGTCAAGTTAAAATATATGAAGCAACAGGTTTGCAGTTACAACTAAGTATATCAAGAATGACAAAATTAAAATATATCCTGAGTTTTTCCCTCGTCTTAGGTCTCATGGCTTTGGCCATGATAGTGGGATATAACTTGGCTTTTAGAAAATTGATCTACCCTAGAATTAAAATTGCCGGAATCGAGGTAACTGGAATGGACAAAGATTCGGCTTTGAGACTTATAGACACCTACTTTAAGTCTCGACCAAGTGAAGTGATACTGAAAGATGAGGGAATAGAAATTTCTAGCCTTAACAGTCTCAAGGTGCAGCATGAACCTCAATGGGCGGTCGAACAAGCATTGGGGGTCGGAAGAAGTGGAAATATCCTGACAAAAATCTCGGAGCAACTAAAAACTCTGTTTAAGGGAACAAGTATCGACGTTCCCGTAAAATTTGATAGAGGTGAGCTGGATGATCTGGTGGAACTAACGTCGGAGAAAATTGATCAAAAGCCGGTCTGGCCCAAGCTCGTCAAAGAGGGAAAGGAAATTACTGTCTTCCGTGGTAAAAATGGCATTGAGGTTAAAAAGAATGAGCTATCGACAGAGATACTCTCCAAAATATCTTTACCCGGAAAACATGAAATAAATATCCCTAAAAATGTGGTGGATGTCGGTGAGAAAAGTGAATTGGTAAATCAGGCGAAGCTCGCAATGGAAAAATGGGGAGAAAATCGGTTGTCGATTCGTTTTAGGGACTTTGAAAAAAAACTATCCCAAGAGGAAATGTTGGGCCTCTTTGGCTTGATAAACGAAACGATTGACCAAAAGAACTTTGAGATACTCGTAAAGGAAGCAAAACCGAAGATGGAGTCTGAGCCAAGGGATGCTGTTTTTGTTTTTGAAAACAACAAGGTAAATGAGTTTAAGCCTGAGGTGGTGGGAGCCACAATTGATATTCCTAATTTTAACCAAAAATTAGCTGAGTTTCTCCTGGCCGGAGAAGATAAGATTCTTGAAATACCGGTGATATTGACGTATCCCAAGATCAAGACCGGAGATATTAATAATTTAGGGATAAAGGAGCTGATTGGATCCGGAAAATCCAGTTTCAGTCACTCAATACCCGGGCGGGTATTTAATGTAAATTTGGCCGCCTCGCGCGTAAATGGAACACTGGTTCCACCAGGTGAAGAGTTTTCTTTTGTCAATGCAGTGGGAGATATTACGAAAGCGACAGGGTATCAGACTGCTTATATTATTAGTGCCGGAAGAACGGTGCTTGGAGATGGAGGTGGAGTGTGTCAGGTCTCTACCACCACTTTCCGCGCCGCCCTGGATGCGGGACTTCCTATTACGGAAAGGAAAGCACATGCTTATCGAGTTGGATATTACGAGCAAGACAGTCCCCCGGGAATTGATGCGACGGTTTATTATCCCAGTGCGGATCTGAAGTTTTTAAACGATACGGGTAACTATATTCTGATTCAGGAAGAAGTAGACACCAAGAAACTGACGATGAAAGTAAATATTTACGGGACAAGCGATGGAAGAAAGTCGACGATATCCAAACCAAGAATCTCGAACCAGAGTCCTCCCCCGGCCACAATGTATGTGGATGACCCTACTTTACCTCTGGGTACGACAAAGCAAATTGACTGGTCGGCGTGGGGAGCCAGGGTGGTTTTTGATTATAAAGTAGAGAGAAACGGTGAAAATATTTATGAAAAAACCTTTGTCAGTAACTATCAGCCTTGGCAGGCGATTTTTCTCAAAGGCACTGGGGATTTGGCGTCGCGCTAACTGCGGTTCGAAGTCCGCCAATACCGTACTCGGATCTCCCTGGAGTACCGGGTTCCCGCCTCCGTGCGGTTGTTGGCTAGACTTCTGCACCACTGAGGTTAGCTTTTTGTTTAAAGAAATTAGATTAAAATATATGGAATGAAAGTATTGGCAATAGAATCCACGTGTGACGAAACTGCGGCGGCGGTAGTGGAAAGCTTTGGGGATGGAGTGCGGGTGACCAAGAGTGTGGTTGCTAGCTCGGTGGAGATGCACCAAAAATACGGCGGGATTGTGCCGGAGGTGGCGGCCAGGGAACAAATAAAAAGTGTGATTCCGGTGATTATAGAAGCGATAGCCGGTGAAGAAGTTGAAGCAGTCGCGGTGAGCTATGGGCCGGGCCTCATGGGGAGTTTATTGATAGGAGTGGAGACTGCCAAGGTGCTAGCTTGGGCATGGAAGAAGCCACTTTTGAAAGTAAATCACATGACGGCTCACGTGATGGCGAATTGGATTCTGGATGGAGTGAGATTGCCACGTCGTGAGGACACTCCTCGCAATGACGACATTACAGTGCCGGAGTTGCCGGCGGTGGGACTCGTGGTCAGTGGAGGACATACGGACTTGATACTACTCGAGAGCCTGACCAAATGGACGTGGATCGGAGGCACAAGAGACGACGCGGCTGGAGAAGCTTTTGACAAGACAGCCAGACTCCTGGGCCTCCCCTACCCCGGAGGTCCGGAGGTGGATAAAGCGGCGAGCAAGGTGACTGATGAAGAGTGGAATCATAATAGAAACAAATTCAAGTTACCTAGACCGTTGCTTCATGACGGCAGTTTGGAGATGAGCTTTTCAGGTATAAAAGCGGCGGTGGCTAGGATGGTGGAGGGTAAAGAATTTGGAGACTGGATTCCGGATCAAGTCCGGAATGACAATAATGTAGAAGAAACAAAGAAATGTTTGGTGGCGAGGGAGTTTAGTGAGGCCGTGACCGAGGTCCTAGTTAAAAAAACATTGATGGCGGTAGAACAGTATCGGCCAAAGAGCGTAATCCTCGCTGGTGGAGTGGCGGCGAATAAGAAACTCAGAGAGACTCTCAAAAATGAAGTTGAAAAATTGGCTGGAGTGAGATTCTTTGTGCCTGAGATGAAGTACTGTGGAGACAATGCAGCCATGGTAGGGACGGCGGCGATACTCAGACCGGAAGAGTCAGGTTTTGATCTGAGACCTGATCCGAGCTTGGGGGTGGTATAAAAAAGACCCGCCGTAA
>CAZUFH010000014.1:0-2642 GCA_964618885.1 uncultured Pseudomonadales bacterium | reverse complement strand
GTAAAGGCGGGTAGAGACTATATGTTTGGTTTTTTCTTCAATAGACGACAGTAGATTTGAGAGATTCCTGCGAGTAAAAATGCAAGAGCAACTAGATAGTTTGCCGAAGGAAGAAGTAGCCATCCGAACATGACTAGGTCACCGGTGGTAAAAAAATAGTCTAGTTGAGTAGGCTTGAGGTATCTGCTGGAGTGGTGATATTCAATATTGAACAGTATGACAATCGCTGTCAAGATTATGGTGATGACCGTAAAATTTGCATAGAAAAATGCCATTTATATCTCCTAATGTCAAAGGTGCTTTCTATGGGGTATTGTAAGACTAAGTACGGCAAGAATCAAGTGATAGGGTAAAATTGAGGGTAATGGATAAGAATTACGATCATAAATTATATGAGGAGGACATAATCAAAAAGTGGGAGGAGTCTGGTGTGTTTAGAGCGAAGGCCAACTCTGGTAAAAAGCCATTCACAATCGTACTTCCACCTCCAAACGCCAGTGGCAAGATGCACACTGGGAATGTCCTAATGATCGCCATTGAAGATATTTTGATTAGGTGGCACAGGATGAAGGGTGAGGAAGCTCTTTGGATTCCTGGTACAGATCATGCCGGGACTGAAACGCAAATTACCTTCGAAAGAGAGCTAAAAAAACAAGGAAAATCGAGATTTAACTATAACCGTGACGATTTTTATAATGAAGTGTGGAAATTTGTACAATCTAACAAAGCCCTGGTAGAAGGCCAGATCAAGCGAATGGGAGCGAGCGTAGACTGGTCTAGAAACAAATTCACCCTAGATGAGGATGTCATTTCCATGGTCTGTCAGACATTTGAAAGACTTAACAAAGATGGGCTGGTCTACCGTGGTGACTACATGGTCAACTACTGCCCAAACTGCGGAACCACCTATGCCGATATCGAGATTGACCACGTAGACAGAATAGATCCTTTGTACTTCATAAAATACGGTCCTTTTGTGCTCGCGACGGTGAGACCGGAGACTAAGTTTGGAGACACGGCGGTCGCGGTCAACCCAACTGACCCAAGGTACTTGGGGTGGATCGGAAAAGAAATTGAAGTCGAGGGTCTCAGTGGTAAATTTAAACTAAAAGTAATTGGAGATGAATTTGTAGATCCTGAATTCGGAACCGGGGTGGTAAAGGTAACTCCGGCTCATGATCCAAATGATTACGAGATGGGAAAAAGACATGGACTGGCAACCATTAAGGTAATTGGACTAAACGGTAAACTAACGGAAGTAGCCGGAAAGTATGCCGGTCTATCCGTTTTTACAGCTAGAAAGCAAGTAGTCGAAGATCTTAAAGCGAAGGGTTTGATAGAGAAAGTGGATGAAAAATACTCTCACACGGTTTCGGTTTGTAAAGCAGGTCACGACGTAGAACCAACAATATTGCCCAATTGGTTTATAAAGATCGAGTCCCTACGAAAACCCGCCTTGGATGCTGTCAGTGAGGGCAAGGTAAAAATATTTCCCAAAGGGAGAACTTTGACTTACGTTAGATGGATGGAGAATATGCATGATTGGGCAATTTCCAGACAAAATATTTGGGGAATCAGAATGCCTGTTTGGTATAAAATTGACGGCAACGAATCGAAGATCACGGTGAGTGTAGTAGACGCTGATGGAGATCAGTACCAAGGACCAGTGAGTCAGCTCATAGAAGGATCATCCCCTGTTAAAGGAGGTAGAAAGAAAGCTTTCACTATTAAGGAGATTAAAGACGGTCTTCAGCAAATGATAGTGCCGACTTTCGAGGTGGCTCAGGTAGAGTATCAAATCACTTCGGAAGAGCCGTCTGAAGGAAATTGGATTCAAGAGACGGATACCTTTGATACGTGGTTCTCCTCCGGACAGTGGCCCTTGGCTACTCTGGGATATCCGGATGCGGATGATTTTAAATATTTTTATCCTACGAATGTATTGGAGACTGGATGGGAAATCCTCAGCAAATGGGTTTCCAGAATGATGATGCTTGGAATATATTTAACCGGCACTCCCCCTTTTAGAGATGTCTATCTTCACGGCATTGTTCGAGCCCTGGATGGTCGTAAAATGAGCAAGAGTTTGGGTAATGTCATTAATCCTGAGGAATATATTGAAGAATTTGGAGTGGATGCTCTCCGAATGGGACTGGTGGCTGGAACGGCAACTGGAAAGGACTTTGCCTTCCCGAGAGACAGAATCATAGGGTACAAAAAGTTTGCCAATAAGCTTTGGAACATTGCCAGATTTATTGAGCCCATTATCTCGCCTGATCAATCCGTGTTGAAGTCCCAAAATGAAGATGATCAGTGGATATTGAAAGAACTCGACCTGACAGTTACAAGTGTCAATTCAAACCTGGAAAAATTTAGATTTGCGGAAGCTGCGGAAATAATTTATGAATTCGTATGGCACAAGTTTGCGGATATCTATATCGAGAAAGTAAAAGACAGACGAGAAGCAGCCAGCGGAACTCTAAGTCAGGTTTTAGCAACAAGTTTAAAACTATTACATCCCTTTATGCCCTTTGTAACAGAGGCTATATGGCAGGAGTTATACTCGCAAAATGGTTTGTTGGTGTCCCAAAGATGGCCTGAGTGAGATTGCCACGCGAGTACGCTCGCAATGACGAGGGTTA
>CAZUFH010000013.1:14169-16959 GCA_964618885.1 uncultured Pseudomonadales bacterium | reverse complement strand
TAAAAAGGTCAGTAAATCGATAACTTTTTTGGGCTTTCTGATGGATTCAAAAGTGAGGATATCTTTGTACAAGTAAAGATTGACTAGGTCGTGGAGGTATTGCTGTTTTTCCTGTATACCGGTGGTGGTAATGACTTTTGGATACATACCAAAGCGTAGAAATTCTTCTAGTCTGGGTGTCGACGAAGAATCTGGAGGTGTAATTGGAATTTCAAGAAAAGATAAAGGGTATAAAGTCAAGGTGACTGCTCTGCCTGTAAGCGGCTCATTTACCTTGTTCGCTAGATCAAACGAAGATGAACCGCTGGCGATAATAGGGAAAGGGTTGCTGTCGAAAAGAAGCTTGAGAGATAGTCCAATATTTTGAATTCTCTGTGCTTCGTCGATGACAAGTAGTTTTGGGTTACCGATGCTCGCACGAATTAGGTCTAGGTTTGGAGTAGAAAATAGGGTTTGGGTGCGGATGTCATCGCCTGTAAGTGAGACGACCTGGTCCAAATCTTTGATAATCTCTCGAATGAGAGTGGTTTTACCTGCCTGGCGTGGTCCATAAAGTAGAACAATTTTGGGATCTCCTTTGAGATACTTTTCGACAAATGGCCTCAAATTCCGATTTATTAGCATGAATTGAGTAAACTATACTTTACTCAATTTGTCAAGCGGCGCGTCTCTGATTTTTGTGCTTCCGAGACATGTAGATAGTTTAGCAGGTGATAGAATTTGAGTATATGGATAATAGACCTTTCGAAAATATTGCTCACTCTGGATTCGGCTATGTTGAAACAACGATGGCATTACCGGAAAAACCGACGGTGGAATCTGACCTAAAAATTTTGGAAGATGTTGACTTTAATAAGCTTGAAATTCCGAGAGGGTTGTTTTCAAAGTATGGGGAGGCAGTTCTAGCTGGTGAGAAGGTTGAAACTCCAGAACAAGCGTTGTTGGACTTGGCGTGGAGAATAAGACTTGGTGACGGAAATGAGGAGGGTGGTCTGGAAATATTAAGGAAATTTACTGATGAGAAGGGAGTAAGGTCTGGATTTGTAATGGCGATGATCTTTTTAAACGATTGCCAAGCCTTGGATATGAGTGAATCTCCAGAACTACCACAAGATAAAGTAAATGTTGTTTCGAACGAATTAAAAAAGTTTATGATGGATAAAATAGGAAATTATCTGACTTCAATCGATCACATCGATGGCAATAACAATGATCAGATAACAAATGATTTGTTTTTTGTAGGAAACATAATTAACAGCTCAGTGGCGGATATCACTGATGAGAGATACGTTACTGGCAAAGATTTTGCAGAAATGAAGGCTTTCGGGAAACCTACTAGCTTCTACACTTATTTAAACATTGATGACCTTGTACGGCTAATAAATACTGTCGAGACAACCGGTAAAGATCTATTTGAAAGCGAAAATGTCTATCTCTCTACCCTGGTACTAAAGAAAAAGCTTTCAGGTAACGGACTTGTGTTTGACCATTAAAAACGCCCCACAGTGTGGGGCGTTCGTGATGGCTAGAGATTTAGCCGGGGAGTGGGGGAAAAGGAGGAAGGGTGGAGCAGTCCACAGGCTGCATCTTGGAGTCTTTGAACTTATTTGCAATATTCTGGGGAACATTGTTTATGCTGTTCAAAGCCTTACCTTCGAAGAAGGTGATCCAAGTGCCGTCGGCACTCCAGACTAAAACTGAAGCGTTCGTCTTTGCCCAGAGAGTGTAGCGGGCGATCTTGCCTGCGATGACCAGGGCGCGGCAGACGAAGTCACGGTTGGTCTTTGGGTCGCGTGGTCCACCAGTGTAACCGCTGGTGACCCAGGTTGCAAAAACGGTCACCAATGTTTTGACTTTCGGCAGGTTTGCCTCTGAGTCAACATCGTGTGCTGGGTCGTGGAATGGATCCAGAATACCAATTTCGACCTCAAGGTTGATTGTACCCAAAGTGTGGGCATCGATCATGGCCATGGTGTTGTATTCGGTCAGCTGTTGCCCTGCTACGTACGCGCCATACATGAGAACGGCGAATACTCCAACCCCGACAACAATTTTGACTGCGTAGACGACCATATTGTCTACCTGAGTCGGGGTAAGCTTGGTAAGCTGATCGGCGGCCACCATGACGAAAGTTCCGGCACCAGTGGCCTGAACTCCACAGTTCCATGTCTGAGTTACCTTCTGTCCCTCAGAGGTGTCCATGAGGAATTCAAACTCGGGATTGCTGTAGTCGATGCCGCTCGCGCAGGCGTCGTATTGTTGCTGCAGCGTGGGGCGGTTGTCGATTGAGGTGACGGCATTTGGGTCGCCACCGCTGATTGCCAAGGCTTCCTGGCTATTGGGATCCAGGATCATCCTGGCTGGCTGCTGTGTAGCTGAGCCGCAGGCGGAGATGAGCATGCTGGCTACTACCAGCAGAGAAACGATTAGCAATGATTTTTTCATTTGGGGCTCCTTTTTTTAGCCGCTTAAGAAAAAGACTTGAGTCCCGCCTGTGGCGGGTACGCTTGGGGTCGCGGGGCGACCTCTTGGGGCCAAGTTTTTTATTTGGCCATTTGGAAAAAAGAATTTTTAGAGAGCGGTATGAAGATGACTCTCGAGGTTGGGGTGGAGTATAGCACAGATGAGGCTATTTGTCAAGTTATAGGGTATTGTTTGTGCTTGGAGTGGAGTGAGATTGCCACGGTTCGAGTACGAAACTCGCAATGACGAGTGGATAGAGATCTATTTTGTGAGGCGGGAGCGGATGCGGGCGGATATTGCGGGCAGGCGCGGGGGCCTGCCCCTACG
>CAZUFH010000013.1:5644-14159 GCA_964618885.1 uncultured Pseudomonadales bacterium | reverse complement strand
AGGCTATTTGTCAAGTTATAGGATGATGTTCGTGCCTGAGGTGAATGCGGGCGAGTCACGCCTCGCCCCTACGAATGGTTGGGTTATTTATCGGGCAGGCGCGGGGGCCTGCCCCTACGAGACCGAAATGTTTAATTGACAAATTTCTGGAGACGGTCACGCACGCGTTGCTCACCCATGGTTTGGAGCATCTCGTAGAGGTCTGGGGTTTGGGTGCGGCCAGAGAGAGCCATACGCAGGATCATAGCTACGTCACCGAGGTGCCCTTTGAAACTCTCGGGATTAGCCTTGTAGTCTTTCATGTTCGCCGCGTAGCCGAGGCTGGTACAGAGGGTGCGTAGCTTCTCCAGCCAAGTGTCCTTGTCATCTGCTGGGTGATAGTGGGTCAAGAATTGAACGAGGATCTGATTTACCTCAGCTGCGCTGGTGATATGTTCTGCGGCCGGGGTGATGGTAAGAGTATTGTAGATATCGTCGTAAAAGTAGCCGAAGAGATCGGGGATCTGTGACCACTGAGCAATGTCCTTGCGGCGCTTGTCTCCGCCACGTTCGATCGTGAAGAGTTTTTTGGAATAATCGATGTCTTTGGTCAAGATTGCATGGAACTCGGGATGGTACTGTTTGGCCCAGATCTCGACTTTGACATAGACTTCCTCGGGAGTCATGAGAGAGATTTCCTGTTTGCAGATGTCGGAGAACTTCACACTATCAAAGAGGGCACCGCTACCACCCATGTGAGAGAGATCGAAAGGGTAGTCGGCTAGTTTGGCTGTTTGATTGGCCTTGCGCCAGTCTTCGAAGTGGGAGTCGGCGATGTTTAGGACGTAAGCTTTGACGGCTTGAGAAGGGATGCCTTGCTCCAGGTAGTAGGTGGCGGCAGCTTCGGGGTCTTTCCTTTTACTTAGCTTTCTCTTGGTAGTCGGGCCGTCCATCTTCATCACAGGCGAAAGATGACCTATCTCTGGTGCCGTCCAGCCGAAAGCAGAGATAATCTGCAAGTGCACCGGTAGGGAGGGAAGCCATTCATCACCACGAATAACTTGGTTGATGCGCTGAAGATGATCGTCCACCATGGCGGCAAGGTGATACACCGGGAGGCCAAGATTGGACTTAATTAAGACATAGTCTACGTCATTCGCCGGTAAAGTAATTTTGTCTTTGATGGAGTCGTTGAAGGTAGAGGGGTGAGAGTCTTCGGGTGAGCGGAAACGAAGAACAAAAGGGAGGTCATTTGCGAGGCTTTCTTTTACCTGTGCCAGGGTAAGATTTCGGCAGGTGGCGAACTCGCCGTAGTAACCGGTGCGGAGCTTGCGACCTTCTTGCGCGACTCGGACATTACTTAGATGTTGTTCGGTGCAAAAGCAAGGATAAGCATGGCCGGACATCAGGAGTTCTCTGGCGGCGGACAGGTAAATTTCTTGGCGATGGCTCTGGATGTAGGGACCGTAGCTGCCTAGCTCTTGACCATCTTCAAGTGGTCCTTCTTGATATTGGATGTCAAAGTCGTGGAGGGCTTTGATGATTTGGACTGTGCCACCTTCGACCTCTCGATCTTTATCGGTGTCTTCAATGCGTAGCATAAAGACGCCTTTGGTTTGCTGAGCTAAGTGCTCATCAATCATGGCGGTAAAGATAAGACCAAAGTGAGTGAAGCCGGTAGGACTGGGTGCGACGCGGACGACAAGAGATCCTTCGGGTAGATTTCTCTCGGGATATTTCTTTTCGATCTCGGAAAATTCGGGGATGGAGGAGGGGATAAGGAGATTGGCTAGGTCAAGATTGTTTTTGCTGGAGTCCATATGAATATTTTACATTGGATATTTTATATTTTACATTTGCGTTTTCGTTAGGGCCAGGCCTTGCAGATTGGGGACCTCTAAGGCCTGGCCCTGTGGGGAGGTTTGGAGGTCGCGTTTGATATCTTTTTGTATTAATGTGATGGTATTATGGAGCAGTAATATGGCTAATAAAATTAACAATGTTTGAGAAACTTTGGAGACTCGCGACTCTCGATGTAGGGATTGATTTGGGAACCGCTAATGTCGTGGTGCACGTGCGGGGCAAGGGGGTGGTGATTCGACAGCCGTCGGTGGTGGCGAGAAACATGAAGACGAAAGAGATTCTCGCGATCGGGGAAGAAGCGAAGAAAATGCTGGGAAAGAATCCGGCGAATATTGAAGTAGTAAGGCCGCTACGAGACGGGGTGATTGCGGACTTTGATGCCGCCGAGGCAATGCTCAAGCACTATATCGTCGAAGTGCACGAGTTTTATAAGGGTTTGGGCTTCAAGATACCCCGACCCAGAGTGGCGATAGGGATTCCGAGCGGAGTGACGGAAGTGGAGAGACGCGCGGTACAGGAAGCGGCCATGGAAGCGGGAGCAAGGGCTGTGTTTCTCATAGAGGAACCGATGGCAGCGGCGATAGGGAGCGGTCTACCAGTGGAGAAAGCCGAGGGCCAGCTAATTTGTGACATCGGAGGAGGGACTAGTGAGATCGGAGTGATATCTCTAGGGGGCTTGGTGCTCAATCGCAGTTTGCGCGTAGCAGGGGACGAATTGACGGAAGCGATCCAAAATTTTGTTCGATTGAAGTATAACCTCTTGCTGGGAGAAAGTACGGCCGAAGAGGTAAAACTGGCAGTAGGGTCGGCTTACCCGATGAAGCAAGAAAAGGAAGGGACGCCCTTACAAATTGTCGTTCGGGGAAGAAGTTTGGAAGATGGACTGCCCAAGTCGCTGAAGCTTGATAGTGTGGAGATCCGTGAATCCATGATGCCGATAGTAAATCAAATCCTAAGCGAAATCGCCCTCATCATCGAAGAGACACCGCCGGACTTAGTAGCTGACATTTTGGAAAAAGGCATGGTCATGGCTGGAGGAGGATCGCTAATACGAGGAATAGATAAATTGATTAGTGAGCAGATCGGAATGCCGGTGTGGGTGACTGATACACCACTGGAAGCGGTAGTGAGAGGCTGTGCTAAGGTGCTGGAGAATGATAAACTCCTCGGTAAGGTGAGGGTGGTCGGTGGGCTGAGATAGATTACAGATGACAGATCACAGATCACAGATGACAGATTTTAGTTGGAGAAGAGATTCTTCGAACGTTTTGAGTTCTTGAGTAATGGTCATAATTAATATTAGCAAAATTTTGGTCATTTCCTTGGAGTTGTGATATATTGTGGATGTTCATTCCCAAATAAAAAGGAGTTTAGAGATGAATCTAATTCGTCGATTTGTTATTGATCCCATAAATAATGCTTTCTATGGAGTTATGAATTTTTTTGCGGATAACGCGACTTGTGGAGTAATTGTGGGCTTCCTAATAGTGATGGTGATCCTGCAATTTGGGCTTGCTTCCTTGTCAACTAAGGCAGGTGCAATACGCTCTCTCGAAAATCAAGGGTACACTAACGTGCAGGTAACCCACAAGGCATGGTTTATGGTGGGGTTACGAGGGTGCGACGAGAAAGATACAGCGCGATTTGACATGAAAGCAACTACACCTGGAACCAATGGAGTGGAAGTGGAACTATCTTTATGTAAGGGCTTGTTTAAAAATTTCACGCCCAGATATAAGTAGAGTGAAATGAGTAAGGACCTCCTAATCAGGGGGTCTTTTTTTATGGATATAATGAATATATGGAAACAGATACCAAGGAGACCGCACCTCTATCGTCCGGACCGGCACCGACCAAAACCTTTCAGCTGAGGGAAGTAGTGGAGATGGGTGAGTATGACCCAGAGTACCTGGGCACTTTTCCCGAGTGGCATTCTCTTAGTAAGCCGGTGCAGTGGACTCTTATCAAAAAAGCCTTGGATATTCGAGAACGCCAGCTAGTCCAGCAGTGGGCAGAGATAAATAATGTGCTGGACTTCCGACTGAAGCCGGAGCTAAAAGTAGCCTTGAAGAATATTGAGAAGAAAAGGCACGAGGTGATGGCGGATAGGGAGAAACTACTGATGGAATACTTTAGCTAGACTTATAGTACTTGATATTTGCTGTAGTTTGTGATATAATTGTGCGTGATCTAAGCGATTTGCACGTTAAATCGTACTCAAAACTAATGATGTGTAGCTATGAAAAAGAGTTTAATCTGGTTGTGTTTTTTTGTCGTATTTTTGATCGTCGCCGCTTGTGGACAACCGTCTCCCGCTGTTCCTACTATTCCAGCACCATCGCCGACACCTGTAAACGTGGCCCCCATTCTCGATGCTGTGACACAACTTACAGTGCAACGAAGCTATTTTGTTTTTCTGAAGTTTGTAAAGCACAACGCGCTGAGTCCAATTGAAAACATGAAGAACGAGTTTAAGGCAGTTCATCAAACAATTGTTGTAGGTCAAAGAACCTATGACGAAATGGCTGTAGGACAAGAACTGTCCACCAAGTTTGATGGATTTGGTCTGTTGTTCAATGGTGACTTTGCTACCTACAAAGTGGTTGTTGAGGATAAACAGTTCACCTCTCAGTATCTCTGGAATGATCAGAGCGGCGAAAGTCACGAAATAACCTTTGATGAATATCAAGCTGCGTCAGCTGCCGTCGCCAAAGAAAAAACGGTTTTGACCGTCGAGTATTCTGGAGTGACAGTTACGACTGTGCTCGACATGCCGATCAATGAGATGATCATCGTCAACAAAGTGCCGTTGATACGCTACTTTGTTCAGATCCTGGTCAAAAACGAAAATTTAACCATGGACTTCACCAAGATGTTGAGAAATGCATCCACCGTTCATCATATTATTTTTGAAGTGCCAGCCGAGCAATACAACACGGCGACAGACGGAGAAGCTTGGACTCCTACCTGGAATCCTAACTCAATTATTCTTTCTGGGCGAGTGTCTCAGTTACACGGCTCGGTGGAAAGCCATTGGACAGAAGAAGATCTGGCCTATGTGGTAATAACTACCGATACGGGATTGGTACTGGTAGTACCCTCGGAATTGGTGAAGTGATCTTGATCCCTTTCAGTTTTTATACTGAGGGGGATTTTTTTGTGGAGAAAATTTCCTGCAGAGCCAGGCCTTGGTTATAGCGGGCGCATCATGATGCGCCCCTACAGGGAATGGTTTCAATGTTATGGCTGAGTGATGATGGCGAGGTTGTCGGGAGAAGAGTCGAGAGTGTCGTAGAGAGAGATTTCGGCTTTTTGGAGAGGCTCTTGACTGACGGTGAGGAGGCGAACTGTTTTACCGATGATAAGACTACCAGGGAAAAGGTCGCCCGGCTCGGTAAGAACTAAGTCGCCGAGAATGATGGGAGACTGGCTGGGAACATCGACTATTTGAGGACTATTGTCGACAAACTTGTAAAGGCCTTTTTGGCCGGAGGCAGTCCGGACTGGGAAGGCGGGAGACTTTTCACTACTTAGAGGGGTGATGGTGACAGTATTGTTCTTGATATCTTTTACTGTGCCAAGGAGAACACTACCGGAGACTAGGGGCTGGCCGGGACGAACATTGTCTAACGAAAGTGAAGAAGAGACCACGAATTTGCCGGAAGAGCCAGTGAGCCGGACGGGGACGACGGACTTGAAAGTATTTTTGAGATTATCCAGAACTTTCTTGTCGGTGATAGATTGCTTCAAGTATTCGTTTTCGGAAATAAGACTGGCGATTTGATTTTTTTGCTCGCGGTTTTGCTTTTCCAGAACTGAAAAGTTCTTAATCAGGAGGTACTTTTTTTCTGAGTAGAGCCGAAGGTTGGAAATGGGGGTGGAAACCGGATAGAGGAGGGTGTAAAAAACTGAGTCTACTTTACTTCCCACCTTGAGTTTACTGACAGTCGTTAATAGAATTGCACAAAAAAGAGGTATTAGAATAGAATTAATTTTTGTACTAGTCATGAATTTTGTAGTAGGATGGAGGCAACAATGTCCGACAGGCAATCCAAGAATATCACAAAAGCAGTCCTTACGGTGGTGTTTGCTGTGCTATTGGGTGAAGGTGTCTTGGGACTCGGTTTTTTTTGGCCATTTCTTTTGATACTTTTGGATTGGCGAGGAGTTTTTTGGCTGGCGCTTTTCCTTGGAACCTTGATTTCGGTCATCTATCGGATGCCTGTTGGTTTACCAAGTTTGTTTTTGGTAGTGGTGAGTGGCGGATTGTCTTTGATTTTTAATTCGCGAAAAGAAACAGGAATTGTTATTCTCATTGTTTCTTTGGTGGCCAACTTTGTTTTTGATAAAGTATTTGGTCTGACGTGGAACGTGTTTGACTTACTATCAGTCGTTTTGGCGTGGATGGTGGCAGTCGCTTGGTTTGAAGGGGGAGAGTCGATAAAATTGAATTATTAAAATGCTTGTCGTCATTGCGAGGAGGTATTCCGACGCGGCAATCCAGGAGATGGATCGCCACATCTCGATCCGCCGGCTGGCGGACGAGATTCGCGATGACAAATGAGTAACAGGAATGATGAATAAGGAAGAAATATATTTTTGGAGCAAGACACTTTTAATTATGGTTTTGGCGATTGGGATTTCCAGAGTCTTATTTTTGACTACGGTCATGGGAGGTCATTACGGGGACCTGGCACTTGGTAACATGATAAGAAAAGATCGCTTGGATCCTATCCGGGGAGTGATAAATGACCGGAACGGAAAACCTTTGGCTATGAACATCGATTATCAGGGCCGGACACAGCGGTTTTACCCCGGAGGAGAAACGGTGGCCAGTATAGTTGGCTACTTAGGCAAGCCGGATGAGGAAGACTTGAAAGAATGTCGAAGCTGTAGTTCGGAGATGCTTCTCGGAAGATCAGGTCTTGAAAAACAATACCAAAAAGACCTGCTGGGCTTTCCAGGGGAAGTTACAGTACAAGAGACAGCCAGTGGTCAGGAAAAAATTGAGGTGATGAGAGTGGACAGTCTGCCAGGAAAAAATATTACGACTAATATTGATCTGGAACTGCAAAAGCTGGCCTACATTACTTTAAAAAGCAAACTGGCGGAAGTAGGAAAAAGTGGGGCAGTGGTGATAGCCAGGGTGAGCGGAGAAGTGCTGGCCCTTGCCAGTGCACCATCCTTTGACCCCAATCTTTTTGTCCCCGGGGGTAAAAGGAGTGACTTTGGTGGGGACTTTAAAGATGTAGAGAGTCTAATAACAAATACTGAAAAGAAACCTTTGTATAACCGCGCAGTATCGGGAGACTTTGCTCCCGGATCGGTCTACAAACTAGTGCCGGCCATCGCGGCTCTAGAAGAAGGGAAGATGAGTAGGGAGACAACAATTTTGGATACGGGAGAAATAAAAATCGGGGAGTATCGATACGGAAATTGGTACTTGGATAAATATGGGAAGACGGAGGGACAGATTGGAATCGTAACGGCTTTGGCCAGAAGTAATGATATTTTCTTTTATAAAATAGGGGAGGCTTTGGGAGCGGATTCGCTCGTTTCTTGGAGTGAGAAGTTTGGACTGGGAGAGAGGACGGGAATAGATTTTCCGGGCGAGTCTAGTGGCTTTGTGCCGACACCGTACTGGAGAGAAAAAGTGCTAGGGGAGAGGTGGTACTTGGGGAACACCTACCACATGGCCATCGGACAAGGCGACCTCATGGCGAGCCCGATACAGATGAATCGAATGACAGCTGAAGTGGTGAGTGGCTTGAGCTGTGGTCCGAGGCTCGTTGGGAAGGTGGAGTGTTTGGATCTTAGGCTTAATCAGAAGAATATCTCGGTGATCCTGGAAGGAATGAAGGCGGCTTGTAGTCCGGGAGGTACGGCTTTCCCACTGTTTGAGTACGCGGGCAAAATCTATTGTAAGACGGGAACGGCTCAGAAAGGGACAAAAGAAACGCTGTCGAACGCGTGGATAAGTGTGGTGGTGCCTAAAGGACAGAGTGTGAAGGACTGGGTAGTAGTCACTATTCTGATTGAAGAAGGAGGGGAGGGAAGTGCGGTGGCTGGCCCGGTGGCAGCCGAGGTCGTGCCGTATCTGCTGAAGATGTGAAAAAATAGATCTCTCCGCCAGAGGCGGGGATGGATTGCCACACCCGCCAAGGCGGGTTCGCAATGACGACTCCTGCAGGGCCAGGCCCTGCAGGTTAATAAGAATAAGGTATTGACAAATGGTGTGTTATGGGGTATAATACCCGTATTCTCAAGTTGAGATTGACCTTTGACTTAATACCAATAAAGCAAATTTCGGTCACTGAAATGGTCTTTAGAAATAGAGACTACCTCGGTGGCCGTAAATACTCGCTCTTCCCGTTCAGCATATCAATATTCCAGCTGAAGGATGAAGAGGAGGGTTACCAAGTTTCTAGTTGCCGGCAAAGCTTTGGGGGAAACCTAAGCAAGAGCTGGCCCTGTGTAATTTTGAGGGTGACTGCATCATCCTCTCATAAGCAAGCGCGCATTCCTTAATTATCCCTAGAGACCATAAAAACGGTTGTAAGGATAATACCTCTTCGAGCGCAATGAGGAAACCTGGTTCAGCATCGAACTTGGTCTAGGTCCGGATAATAGCAGACCGGTAGTACGGTTGAGCTATGCTCTATAGATCAACCTG
>CAZUFH010000013.1:0-5634 GCA_964618885.1 uncultured Pseudomonadales bacterium | reverse complement strand
TAAATTGTGGTTGGAGAATTCTGAGCAATCGACTTTAGATAGTGGGTGCACTCACTTCTATTCGATTGAATTCTTCAACAAGTACTCTGGCTGGGATAGTGGATGGGTTGCCGGGTTTACGGCATTTATTCCTGCTTACCACACCAGACCAGAGTATTGCTTATTCCCTCCGAGCGGATTCTCGGAGAAAAACTGCTTTTTATTGGTAGGGCGACGGACTGTGGGAGAGATACTTTATTGAATATTTTATCTCGGTGATTTTAAAAACACCGATTTTCAAAATTATTCATCTCTCTCACAGCCGTCATGGCAAAATATACGGCCACTCGAAAGAGTGGCCGTATTCTTTTGGTGGACCTGGAGTGGGACGGGCGGATGTAAGGCCTATATACTTGACATACAGGATATTTGTGGTATAATTGTCGAGCACGTTACAATTTTTTGTGCATCGTAATCACCCCATTTTGAAAGAGGAGTATAAATAATGCTTATTCTGTTGAAAGTCGTGTTTTTCCTTGCCTTCCTTGCCGGAATTGGGTTCATGGTGTACTATTTCTACCTGAACTCAATGGTCCAGAGAGGCCTCAAAAAATCCTTCCTATGGCCTGTTGGTCTTTTGGTCTTCGGGCTGGTCATGTCAGTCGTATTTTCGGCCGCTGTCCAGATCTCTCCCACGCAGGTGGGTGTGGTCACCAATACCTGGTCAGGCGAACTCAATGTGCTTGAGTCAGGTACACATATCTGGCCATTCACAAAAAGCGTAATGCCCCTTATCACGAAGGTGACCAAGTACAGTACTATGCAAGTATCTATGGAAATCGGTTCTA
Source organism: uncultured Pseudomonadales bacterium (assembly GCA_964618885.1). Lineage (GTDB taxonomy): Bacteria > Patescibacteriota > Microgenomatia > UBA1400 > MFAQ01 > UBA10133. The sequence continues at coordinate 4,807 of CAZUFH010000013.1, read as the reverse complement.
CACCGGCCGCTGAAGGTGGTGTGGCTGCCAGCTCCGGTTCTCCCGGACAACCTGTGGTGTTTTTCAATGCCCGTGGTTGGGGAAGAATCAACAAGGATACGATCCTTGAGCTTCATAAGAAGTACGGTGAGGATTATCAGACCGAGTGGGTGGAAAGCGTCTGGATCACCACACTCAAGAAAGTCCAAGGGGATAACCCATACGACTATGTTGCCTCCCACAGATTGGATATGGAAAAAACTGTTGAAAAGGAACTTCAAGAGCAGCTATTGGCTGAAGACGGTAAAACTCCGTTGGTCATAGTAAGCCAGCTTGCGATCGTAGATTTTGACTACGACGAGAAGGTGAATGCTTTTCTTAACACTGTCTCAGAAATGCAGTTCCAAACTCAGCAAGCTCAGCAGCAAATAACAATCAATGAGCAGAAGCAGAAAGCTGACGTTATTGCTGCGGAAACGAACTTTCTGGTGACCAAGCGGGCAGCTGAAGCTGCTCAGATTAAGAATGTCACTGAAGCGCAGGGGTTGGCGGATGCAGTCAAGTTGGCAGCCGAAGCCGAGGCATACAAGCTGACTACCGAAGGCACCGCAAAGGCAAAAGCCATCGCGGTGGTTCAAACAAATCTCACCCCTTTGTACATCGAATATCTGCGCGCGATGGGATGGGATGGGGCTTACCCTCAGTACTACTTTGGTGGTGGTACCACACCAATTCTCCAAATCCCGCAGTAAATAATCACAATTGCCCTTCAGAAATGTAGGGTAATTTTTTTGCCTTTTTAGGTGCGTAATGGTGTTGTGTTAGAATTCTCAGTTGGTTTTAATGTATATTTTAGGAAGCAGTGAAACTTGTAATTGTAGAATCACCAACGAAGACCAAGAGCCTTTCAAAATATTTGGGAGGCGATTTTGAGATCACGGCTAGTATGGGTCACGTGAGGGACCTGCCTAAGAGTAAGTTTGGGATAGAGATAAAAAAAATCGAAAACTCAAAAACTCAAAAAGACGAGTATGAATTTTTCCCGGTGTACGAGTTGATGGAGCGAAAAGAGGATACAGTTCACCGGCTAAAAGCACTGGCTGCTAAGGCGGACGAAATTATCCTGGCTTCCGACCCTGACCGTGAAGGTGAAGCCATTGCTTGGCATGTCAAAGAGATCTTGATGGGGAATGAGAAGACGACTCCAGATAGCAAAAAATCAAAAACCAAGGCGGGCGAGTCACGACTCGCCCCTACCAAAAAGCAGAAGGAAATGATTTTCAAAAGAGTGGCGTACAACTCGATCACCAAAGAAGCTATTTTGGAAGCGATGGCTCACCCAAGGGAAATTGATATGAACACGGTGAACTCGCAGCAAGCGAGGCGGTTTTTGGATCGAATCGTGGGCTACAAACTTTCACCGATTTTATGGAAAAAAGTGCGCCGGGGTCTCTCGGCTGGGAGGGTGCAAAGTGTAGCGGTGCGGCTCATTGTAGAAAAAGAGCGAGAAATTGAGAAATTTGTCCCGGTGGAGTACTGGCAGATAAGGGCTCTTGTGAAAACTCAAAAATTCGAAAACTCAAAAATTCAAGAGGAGTTTTGGGTGGAATTAGCGAAGTACAAAGCTAAGAAGGCGGAAGTTCACAGTGGTGAGCAGGCAAAAGAAATTTTGACAAGTTTGGAGAAAGGGGATTATGTCGTTTCCGATATTAAAAAATCTGAGAGGAAGACCCAGCCGCACCCACCTTTTAAAACTTCTACCTTACAGCAAGCAGCCGCGAATGTCCTGGGCTGGTCGGCGAAGAAAACGATGAACGTAGCCCAGAAACTTTATGAGCAAGGTGACATTACCTATCACCGAACCGATTCATTTAATTTGGCTCCGGTAGCGATCGAAGCAGTGCGCGCTTTTGTCACAGCGACCTATGGTGCCAATTATTTACCGGCCAATCCAAGACTATACAAAACCGCCGGAAAAGTAGTGGCTCAAGAAGCCCATGAGGCCGTTCGTCCGACTCATATAGAGGTAACTCCGGAAAAATTTATGGGCCAGGAAATGGCTCAAGATGAGAAGAAGCTTTACTCGCTTATTTGGCGCCGGTCGGTGGCTTGTCAGATGGCGGAAGCGATATTTGACGATACGAGAGTAGTGGTGAAAGTTAATGAATGTGAATTGACGGCAAATGGAATAGTAGTCAAGTTTGATGGCTGGAAGAAACTCTTTACCAAAGACAAGGATGAGCTACAAGCTTTGCCAGAAATGACGGTTGGAGAGAAGCTGGAGAAACAAAAGGTAGAAAGTCTTCAGAAATTTACCCAGCCGCCGGCGAGATTTAACGATGCTTCCCTTATTAAAGAACTGGAAAAGAAAGGTATTGGACGACCGTCGACTTACGCTGCCATTATCTCGACGATCATCGATAGACGGTACGTCGACCAGAAAGATAAGAAATTTTTCCCCACCTCCATAGGGAAAGCCGTGGTGGACTTTTTGATGGCAAATTTTCCGAAAGAAATGGATTATGAATTTACGGCGAAGATGGAAGACCAGCTGGACGATATCGCGAATGGCAAGCTAACGTGGACAGAAATGCTAAGTAATTTCTGGGATGGATTCTCGAAAAAACTCATCCAGGTAGACAAAGACAGTGCCAGGGTGGGAGTACCCACCACGGGGACCGGGGTGAAGTGCCCTACCTGTGACGTAGGTGAGATTGTCATACGAGATGGTAAGTTTGGCCGATTCCTAAGCTGCTCCCGCTACCCCGAATGTACCTACAAAGCGCCGTATATCGAATATGTAGAAGGGGTGGTCTGTGAAAAGTGTGGCAAGAGAGTCGTAATGAAGAAAACTCGGACTAATAGAGATTTCTATGGCTGTGAAGATTATCCAAACTGTACCTGGGCGAGCTGGAAAAAGCCTCAGCCACAGGCTGACGGGGGTGTGCCTAAGGATGGAGAAGCTCAGGATGTGGATAAGGAGAGTTTGGGTAAAACTGAAACCGAAGTCGGAACTGAAGAGGAAGAAGAGTAGACACCTTTGAAGCCTTCAAGGCCTGGCCTTGAAGGCTTATAAGATTTCTGATAGAATGTGGGTTGTTCTAAGATCGTTAATAAATTCTTTTGGAGGTACGAATGCAGATCTCGATTCCTTTTTGTTACAAATTTGATGAAAAAGGTGTGACAGCGATGTTACCCGGTAATTACTGGGCTGAACCGCTTCTCCCTGATGGTTCGGGTGTTCGTAAATTTCTGGTCTGTCCTGATTCGTCACGCGATGTGGTTGGGAGTGTAGAGATTGGAGACGGTCTGCTGGTGTTCAAGTTCTATACAGAAACCAAAGCGGAAAATGATTATGTCTCGGCTTTTGGTCGGGCTCACCCTGACTATAATCCCAAGAAAATCTTTTGGGGTATTGTTTACAGTGTGGAGCAGGGCAAGTACCAGCTAAACAAGGAGCCGTGTGATCTCTTTGGGCAAGCCTTTGAAGAAGCGAAGCTTGTTGGGAATTCGAACTCCTATCTCGTCATGTTCTATCGTGGCGATTGGACTTTGGATCGCTTGACCGTCGTCTCAATGCAAAAAATATTGCCAGGTGGACAGCTACTCATGAATATGGGCCCGACCACTCTCGAACTGGGGAACCTTGAAAACGAAAACACAATGTAGTTTATCTGCCCCTCGCTATTCCGGCGTGGGGTTTTGTTTAAAAAACTAGGAGGTTGTGAATGAAAAATCTGAAAATAAAGGTGCAGAGTGTGCCGGTTTCTGACTCACTTCGACTGGAAGCACTGATGCCGACTCTAGAATTCAGGGTATGGGAAGTTGCCGAGAATCAGTACGAGATACGTGTCGAAAAAATGGTATGCGCCACCGTGAATGTGGTGGATGGTGAGTTTGACTTTGATTTTGCTGAGGAGGGTTATCCTGGGTTTTGGGCGAATCGCCTAGTGGAGGGTATGCTCTTACTAAATCCAGAGCTGGATCCTGATCGGCCACTTTGGATAGTGGTCTATCCTTGGAAAGATTCATGGTCTTACTTTGGTTCACCAAAAGCAACCAAGGAAGCTGCTTTGGAGAACATTGTTCCGAGTACCTTTCTGAAACCTGGAGCGATGCTCGTGGAGTTCAAAGCCTCAGAGTGGCCTGGTATTGCTTTAAAAGTGGACCAGAGCTTTGAGCTGGTGAAAGCCAGTGGCGAGCCCTATCGAATTAATTGGATCGATCAAGGAGAAAAAATCTTTCGCTTTACTCCTCTCGAGAACTTCGTCACGAATGAAGAGTAAATAGAGTTGTTTGAGGCCCTGCACGGTTGTGTGGGGTCTTTTTTTGATGTATTTATCCGCCAAAGGCGGATTGTGAGTACAAATCAGCCATAGGCTGACTGAATACAGAAAAGACCCCCGATGTTTTGGGGGTCTTAAATTTATTTCAGCTCGGAAGTATAAAGAAGGCGAAGGCCGTGCGCGTGTGTCAGAGGGATCAAGGTGAGACTGACGACGATGGGTTTGTTTTCCGCATCCCAGGAATCCCAAAGGAGGAGATGTATTTCCGGGGCGGCGATGATCTCACCAGGTTTCAAATGTTTTTTGCTGCGGCCACTATGTTTGTATTGGAACTCCAGTTTCCTGATGGGATCGGAAACATTTTCAACGGTAAAACGTCCAGTGGGTCCATCGCCAACCGTAATTTTTAGGATGTGGCCAGTATCGGCAATCCCAGGAATGAGAATGGAGTGAACGAGATTTTCTTGACGGGCGGATCCGCCATAAAGGTGAAATATACCGACGTGGGGACAGGAAAGGTTGGTAAAAACATCTTGGGTCTT
>CAZUFH010000012.1:0-18013 GCA_964618885.1 uncultured Pseudomonadales bacterium | reverse complement strand
AAGAAGGCATCAAAAGAACTGAGAAAGGGGAGAGGACACTCATCTTAACTATGACGAAGAGGATGGCCGAGGATCTCTCCGACCACCTCAAGGAAAAGTATCACCTAAAGGTGGAGTATTTGCACTCCGACATTCATACCTTGGATCGTGTCGACATTTTGGAAAAATTACGTCTCGGCGAGTTCGATTGTTTAGTCGGTATCAATCTCTTACGCGAAGGTCTGGATCTACCGGAAGTTTCCCTCGTCGCCATCTTGGACGCCGACAAAGAAGGCTTTCTTCGCACTCCGACCGCTCTCATCCAGACCATGGGCCGTGCCGCCCGCCACGTAAATGGTGAGGTCTATCTCTATGCCGATCGCATTAGTAACTCTATGAAAATAGCGATAGACGAAACTCTCCGCCGCCGCAAAATCCAGACCGAGTATAACCTGGAACACGGACAAGTCCCCATGGGTATCAACAAGCCCATCCGCGAAAGACTCTTGAAGCGCAGCGAAAGCCTACCCATACCCAAGATAAAAGAGTTAGCCGAGCATGGCTGGAGTGAAATAGACGATATAAATCCAGAGGCTCTCACTCCCCAAAAGAAAAAGATTCTTATCGTGAAACTCAAAAAAATGATGGACCAAGCAGCAAACTCCTGGAACTTCGAGCTCGCCGCCCGCTACCGCGACACTATCAAAAAACTCCAACAACTATAAAAAAATCCCCCTCAAGGGGAGATTTAAGAACAACTATCTTCCAATAGGAAGGACGAAAAACTTTTTCTTAGATTTTGGTGCGTGGTTTTCGATTTTCTCCCGCCGAACTTCGACAAATTTTCCATACCATTCATTTTCGGTCGGTTGAATTTGAAAAACTTGAGTATAGTTATAAAAGACTATCGAAATCGTGTCGTATACTCGAAGCTCGTGGTGGACTTGCCACTTGCTATCAACTGAAATTGATCTATAAGACCCACCAGTGGGCTTTCCTATTCTGATTACATCTCCAGCACCAGGAGACCTTTGTGGTGTAAATAGACCATCAACTATCTGAAAAATAAAAGGAACTCTGTAGGGCGACATGATACCTCTGCTTTTTTAATGTAATTTTGTTCAGAATCATTATAACCCATGTGGGACCTAATGGCACTACGCCAAACAAACCCGGCACTTACAAGCCTAATACCAGAACTCCATGCAAGACCTAAAGTCAAAAATAAGCTCCGTGATAGACTTCTACAGGCACGAAAAAGACTTAGCTATGGCCTCATGAGGTATACTTTAGTAATGAATAGCTCAGACCTAGCTACCAGCTCTTGGACGGACCCAAATGGAGTCACTATCACCTTTACCTGGTACCAGGGAGATGGCCTGGAATTATTTAGGCCATTTATCCAAGCCTAACGGCGTGGTATTTAATGACGAAGGAAAAATGCTCATCCAGAGAAGGGGAGACTCGGACTGGTGTCTCGCCGGAGGCACTGTGGAAGCAGGGGAGACGCCGGAAGAAACCTTACGTCGAGAAGTCATCGAAGAAGCAGACGTGACTACCAATAACCCCATCCTCCTTGGTGGCCAGAGGGTGCAGTTCCCTGGTGGCAAGAATCCCAATCCTAGTAAGGGTGGTGGGGATGACTTTTACCAACTTCGCTACTACTGCGAGGTAGGTGAAGTCCTTCCCCAAACTCCCGACCCAGATACTGGAATCATTAACGAGCGCCTTTTTGTGGACCCATCCAAAATCACTGATTATTTCGACTGGGGTACTACCGGAGCCACCATCTTCTCCCAAGCCACCCAACTCTATCACTCCCTCCACACATAACCCCCTTGTCATTCCGGACTTGATCCGGAATCCATCCCCCTTTCAGCATCCATAAACATCTGCAAGACCTGCAAGGAGTATCCTTGCAGGTAACACCGAAGTTATTTTCCACCTTTCAAAACTCTCCGCAAATCCGCCATTGCGATCCGCCTATGGCGGAGTGGCAATCTCACTCCATCAACATATCTACAAGGAGTCTGCGAGGATCATCCTTGCAGGTCAATTTCCGCGCACTTGATAACCGCATATCGACTATTTCCACCTGCAAGGACCATCCTTGCAGGTTACTTGCAGGTTGTTCCAAGCTTGGTCCGTTCAATACGAATCTCGTTCCTATAATCTCTCCACTATCTACCTTCAAGGCCAGGCGTTGAAGGACAAAAAATTAGAAATACACCTGCGCTTCTTTCGGGAAGAAATCCTTTATAGTTTTAGCCTGATCTTTATTTACCCATTCCAAAATATAGATATTGTTTTCGTCCATATTTTCGTTTTCTGGTCCCCCCAAGATAGGATCCCCACCAGCTATCACTTCAAAAAATATATGTTCACCTCCATCATCTCTATCATGCTCACCCAAAAGTACAAAGCTTGAAATTTCCATGGAAGTTTCTTCCATCACTTCTCGAATAAGTGCTTCTTCGTTTGTCTCTTCATCTTCCACGCCTCCTCCTGGCAAGACCCAGTACTCTTCTCCATTCTTATGTCTATGAATCAGGAGCACCTCATCACCTCGTCTCAGAATTGCTCCAACTCGATTATTTGTCCTCATTTTGTTGTATTAAATAGGTCTTCAATAATTTCATCTAGCGGGATACTCCTCACATCTATATCATCCACTTCAAAGTTGTCCGTCAAATAAGCCATCACCTTTCCTTGATTTGCTTTCGGTATCTCCAAAGTATGAGATAACTCTTTACTGCTAATTACTTCACCTAGCTTTTCTAATTTCACCCTTTTTACCGGTTTATAAAAAGTCACCGTCAAATACTTTTTATCCTGATATTTATGCAGTAATTTCTCCAGTGAATCGTCAAAGACTATCTTCCCTTGATTAATCACCATCACCCTATCAGAGACCATCTCAATATCCGCCATTTCGTGACTTGTCAGAATAATTGTAGTTTTTTCCTTGTCGTGTAAATATCTCAAGAAATTTCGTATTCTTCTCTTGGAAACCACATCAAGTCCAATAGTCGGCTCATCCAAAAATAGTAATTTTGGTCTATGTAAAATAGCTCCAATCAGTTCCATTTTAAGTCTCTGGCCTAGTGATAGTTTTCGGATTGGTGTATCTAGCTGTTTCTCGGCGTCCAAAAGCTTGGTTAGCTCGACTAATCTATTTTCAAAATCCTCTTCCGTTATTTGGTAAATTGTTTTAAACAAATTAAAACTTTGTCGCGCAGACAAGTCCCAAGATAGTCCACTCTTGTTTCCCATCACCAGTGCGATCTGTTTCAGATATTCTCTTTTCCTATCAGTCGGTGTAAATCCCAAAACTTTTATATCACCATCACTTGGATAAAGTAATCCTGTCAGCATTTTTAAGGTTGTAGTTTTCCCCGCACCATTGGGTCCAAGTAAGGCCACCGACTCTCCTTCTTCTATTGAAAAACTAATCTTATCTACCGCCACCAGTGGCATATTTTTGGCAAAGAAGACACTTCGCCAGAAACTCTGTTTTGTCGGTACTTGGTAGATCTTAGTCAGATTTTTGACTTTTATAATATTTTCCATATTTATTACGACGATGCCGAAGAATAGTGGCGCAACGCCAAATTCCACATTTTAACTTTAATAATTATAAAAGCGATCATAACCATAAATGTTAATAGTACCCAGTTCACACTGGTCGTTTTTCCCAGTACGAGTGAGGTGGTTAATGCTGTGTGAGCCAAAAAAGGTATCGCTGTTAAACCCAAGCTCATTATCCGTTTCGGATAGGCTTCCAAAGGTATTGCATCGCCAAAAAATGCTATCTGATAGCTTAGCCCATTTAGTCCTCGGTATTCGCCAGTCCAAAATGAAATTAAGGTCAAAACAAACTGAAAACAATGAATAGCAATACTTCCAAAAATAAATGTTAACAGTCCCAAAAAGGTTCCCCATAAGCTGATATGAAAATCCGCATTTTTTATCAACAGATAGACCAAAGGAAGAGTTGCTGGCCACATCTCAAAAACCAACATAAATAAGTTAACTTTCTGAAAAGTCATATACCAGAGGGCAGGTAGAGGTTTGGTCAATATGAGGTCCAATTTACCTGTTTTTACATCCTCTCCTAGTTGATCAAGGTTTCGGATGCTCCACACCCAGGCTAGATAAAAATTTAACTGACTTACCAAGGTAAGTAAAAGTATTTCTGAGTAGTTATAGCCCGCCAATGTCTCCACTCTCCCAAATATCGCCGACAAAAATACCAAGTAGGTCACCATGTATACAACTGTAGAAGCCAGTCCTCCCCAATTGTTTAAGCTGTACACAAGAGATTCTTTGACGGAGAACATAGTGTTCGCCTTCAAAACTACCCACCTGATTTTTATTTCTTCAAATACCGATGGCTTCATAGCGCCTTAATCCTTTCTTCCAAAACCAAAAGCCTAGTGGTAAAAGTAAAACCGACCAAAGTATCGAAGCACTGAAAATCATCCACATGTCCGCTGACATCGTTTTGCTCTGCATAATGATCGACGGCAAATATGCCATAGATGGAAATGGTGAGAGTAACAAAATCGTCTTCATATTTCCGGAGAAAAAAGAGATTGGTATCAGCACCCCGCTAAATACTCGTATCACATGGGAAAACACGTTTTGCAAGTGATTCGCTTCTGGCGTCCAAAAGGAAAGACTTCCCACAAACAAGTTAAAAACAAACCCCATTATAAATGCCATTAGCAAGCTAGCTAAAAACAAAATAACTTGCAGTATGGTGATTGAAGGCAAAAATGCGAATCCTACCAGCATCAAAATAATTGTCATTAGTAGTGTCACTCCACGAGTACCCAAAAACGAAAAATACAAAAACAACACAGGGTTAATCGGTCTTAGTAAATGTGCGCTTAAACCTCCTAGCTTTACCTCATGATTAATCACTTTAGAGTATCTAAGTGACTCTCCATCTACCAAACCTTGGACCCCATTCGCAATTAAAAAGTAAGATATCAAAGAAGTCACTCCGACAATTCCATTAACAGCTTTCCCGATTAATGACCACAAAAAAACAATCGACGCCAAGTACACAAACTTATTAAGGATTGTCAGCCACACCTCACTCCTGTAATTTGTCACCTGTGTCAAACCGTAAATTAAACTATCTTTATACACGGAAACTCTCACTTCTAAATTCTACCAAAGAATTACTCACTCTAGTGCCAGTCCGGCCGCTACGGAAGTAAAGGGATCAAACTCGGTGACTTTTTCCTTCCCAAACATCTCCACCAGCATCTGCTCGAACACTGGTACCAGGGAAGATCCGCCAGTCCGCACTACAATGTCGATATCCGCAGTTGTCAGACCGGCACTCTTCAAGGTTCTGAGTATCGTTTCTCTCACGGCAATTATCCGAGGTTCAATCATTTCTTCAAATTCCTCTCTGGTAATCTTCTCCTCAATATCGATCAGTCCATCCTTAAAGACAATGGTCGTTTCTTCGTTATGTGTCAGCTGTTTCTTCGCTACTTCAATGGCTTCATACATTTCAAATCCAAGGTTTTTTTGGATAAGATACAAAAGTCGAAGGATTGCTTCCGGATCCATATTTTTATACTTCACATTCCCGGTCAGAAAGCCAATATCGTCAGGGTTGTTCAAGTTCGGTATCCCAAACCAAGATCTGAGTCCGGAGATAATGTGCCCCGGCATCCTCATCTGCATTTCGCCAAAGCGCACTTCAGTCCCAAAGAATTTGCCCAGTTTATGATAAAAAATATCGGAGTTAAGAAGGTCTCCACCCACATAGACCCCATCCGTCGCCAACACTTTGTATTCCTCATTTTGAGTTTTTGATTTTTCGAGTTTTTGGTCCTTGACCTCCATTATCGTCGTATCAAAAGTCCCACCACCAAAGTCAAACACCAACACTTTCTTTCCCTTGCTGGGGAAGCGTGAGAGATAGTACTTGGCTGCAGCTACTGGCTCAAACTGAAACTTCACCTCATCAAATCCGGCCGCCAGGATAGCTTTCTCCAGTCTGTCTTGTGCCTTCTTGTCTGCCACAGGATCCGTAGAGAAAGACACCGGCCGGCCACAGACCACTGACTTCTTCTCCTCACCCACGAAGGTGTCTGCCGCTTTCTTGAGGTTATTCACGAAGATCCCAATCATTTCTTCCAGGGTGTATTCCTGGCCAAAAACTCTCGCTCCTTTAAAGTGGGGGGACTTTAGAGCCGTCTTGAGTGCATGAAATAGTCTGCCGGTTCCAAAATCAATTTCTTCATAGTAGTCAGGTATGTCTCCCGTCACCACTTTGCCACTTGGTGTCGTGTAGAGGATTACATTGTTGTACTTACCGGTGTAGATTTTTCTCTTGACTCCCTCATGCCTGGATCGATTGTCGTTTAGGTAGGTACTGACCGCCAAGCTCCCGGTAATAATCTTCTCTTCACCCTCATACCAGACCTGGTCGGCCATAAAGGTCTGAGACACCAGTTGTTCCGGAGTCACCTTGTTCGAGATCATCAGTTTCCTCGGGTAGAAGTAAAGAGCTGATCTGGCTACCCCCAGATCCTCAGCCACCGGGTCTATAGGCAGCAAAACCGCCTCGCCATCCACGAGGGTGCTGAGTGAGGTATTCGTGGTGCCAAAATCCAATCCGTAAAAAACCATAAAAATCTAAAATTTTTTGAACAAGAAAACAAAATGTGCTCTAAATTATACAATCACCAAACCAAATTTATAATACTATACCCATTCGGGTCTTCTAAGGTAAAGTGGTGTAAAATAGACTGTCATGTCTGATACTTCACCCTCCACCCATCTCATCATCAAAGGCGCTCGCCAGCACAATCTCAAAAACGTCAATCTTACCCTGCCCAAAAATAAGCTGGTGGTCTTCACCGGCGTCTCCGGGTCGGGTAAGTCCAGTATGGCCCACGACACAATCTACGCCGAGGGTCAGCGCCGCTACGTCGAGTCTCTTTCCTCCTACGCCCGTCAATTTTTAGGTGTCATGGACAAGCCCGATGTAGACCAGATTGAGGGACTTTCCCCGGCCATCCTCATCGACCAGAAGCAGGGGAGTCACAATCCCCGAAGTACCGTCGGTACCGTCACCGAGATTTATGACTACCTCCGCCTCCTCTTCGCCCGTATTGGACACCCTCATTGCCCACAGTGCGGTCGCGAAATCATGCCTCAGGATATCAATCAAATTTACAAAGCCGTCGTCGAGCTGGCCGTCACCCACCCCACTTACCACAAGCAAAAAGGTGTTCGACTTCTCATTCTCGCTCCTATAGTCAAGAATCAAAAAGGCGAGTTCCGCGAGCTTTTCCCTAGTCTCCAAAAGCAAGGCATCCAGCAAGTTCGGGTCGATCGCAAACTTCTCTCCACCACCTCGACCCTGTCACTCTTCAAAAATAACCGCCACCACATCGAAGCAGTGATAGATAAATTAGTCATCGGCCAGGTGGGAGGTAGTCCGGAATACGAAAAACAAAGACTTGTCGACTCTCTCGAGCAAGCACTCAAAATTTCCGATGGCGAAGTCTACGTCAGTTTTGTCACCGATGCTTCTCTTTCTTTCCCGGAAAACCCGGAAGAGATGGAAGACCACTTATTTTCCCAAAAGCTAGCCTGCCCGGTGGATAATATTTCTATTCCAGAGATCGAGCCTAGATATTTTTCCTTCAACGCTCCGGAAGGCGCGTGTCCCGAATGCACAGGCTTAGGAACCAAGATGGTGCTGGACACCGACGCCGTCATTTCTCCTACACTAAATCTTTTGGAAGGCGCTATTATCCCTTTGGCTTCACAATTTGAACAGCGCACCTGGCTTGCCAAACTGGTACTCGAAGCGATGGAGTCAGTTGGTTTCCTTGGCAATCAGCCCTTACTTGATCTGACGGAAGATCAAAAAAAGGCTTTATTCACCGGAACAGGTACCAAAATTTACGCTATCAAAGGTACCAATCGTCACGGCAAAAAAGTCATCCGCAAAATGACCTATGATGGTCTCTCAAAGGAATTTGAAAGACGTTACGAAGAATCCAGCTCCGAATCTTTTAAAGAAGAAATCTCAAAGTATCTTATTCGCAAGACTTGTCCCGTGTGTCTCGGTACCCGTTTAAAGCCGGAAGTTTTGGCCGTCCACATTGACAATTTTTCCATCAGTGATGTCACCTCCTGGTCTACCGCCAAGTCCCTCCAATTTTTTCAAGACTTGTCGAACAAGCTTACCAGCACCGAGCAGCAAATCTGCGAGCCTATCGTCAAAGAAATAGGGGACAGGCTAAGCTTTCTCACCTCCGTGGGTCTTGATTACATTACGCTAGCTCGTGAGTCCGGCACTTTATCCGGAGGAGAACTTCAGCGTATCCGCCTAGCCAGTCAAATCGGCTCTCACCTTACCGGCATTCTTTATGTCTTAGACGAGCCCACTATCGGCCTCCATCAGCGGGACAACGCTAAGCTTATCAAAACCTTGCAAGGCTTAGTCACTTTAGGAAACTCCCTCGTGGTGGTCGAACACGATCAACAGACAATGGAGAGCGCCGATCACGTTGTCGAGTTTGGCCCTCACGCTGGCTATCTGGGGGGAGAAATTACTTTTGAAGGGACGATAGATGAGATAAAAAATTCGGACTGTCTTACCGGCCAGTACCTCTCAGGTAAGAAAACCATCACCGCCAAAAAACCCAAAGAGCCGGTAGAAAGTCCGGCTTCCATTCGCCTCACCGGCTGTGTCCATCATAATCTAAAAGACATCGATGTCGATTTTCCTCTCAACAAGTTTGTGGCGGTCACAGGTGTTTCCGGTTCCGGTAAGTCATCTCTTGTCGTCGATACCCTCTACGAGGCCCTGTCTCAAAAGTTGAACCCGTTACACCACAAAGAAGATATCAAATTTGGGACCATCACCATTCCCGATGTTGTTCGGAGAGTCTCTTTGATTGATCAAAGTCCGATCGGTAAAACTCCCCGCAGTAACCCCGCCACTTATACCAAAGTTTTTGACTATATTCGGCAGCTTTTTGCCAATACTCAAGAGGCGAGATATCGGGGCTACACTCCCGGACGATTTAGTTTTAATGTCAAAGGCGGTCGGTGTGAAACTTGCGAAGGTGACGGCCAGCTCAAAATTGAAATGCAGTTCCTGGGTGACATCTATATTACCTGCGAAACCTGCAAAGGCACTCGCTTTAACGACCCTACTTTAGAGGTCGAGTACAAAGGCAAAAATATTTCCCAAGTTCTCGAAATGACCATGGACCAAGCCAGCGATTTTTTTAAGAATGTCCCTGCTATCAGTAAAAAAGTTGACACCATCAAGAAAGTTGGTCTTGGCTACATCAAGCTCGGCCAAAGTGCTCCCACTCTTTCGGGCGGAGAAGCTCAGAGAGTCAAGCTGGCCACCGAGCTCGCCAAGACCGGCAGCGGCCACACCGTGTACATTCTCGACGAGCCTACTACCGGCCTTCACTTTGACGATTTAAACAAGTTAGTGCAAACCCTGGTCGACTTAGTAATCCAAAACAACACCGTTATTGTCATCGAACATAATCTAGACATCATCAAAAATGCCGACTATATTATTGACATCGGCCCCGAAGGTGGGGACGGCGGGGGAGAGCTGATTGCCTCAGGAACTCCCGGTAAAGTGGCGGAAAAATACAATACTCCCACTGCCCAGGAATTAAAAAAACTAAGTTTCTAAAATTGACGAAGAAAATCTCTGCCCTGGTCACACTCCTCATCGTAGGACTAATGTTCTTATTTCCCAAAGATGTCCAAGCCCTAGCCAAGTTCAGCACGACCTATCAAATAAGTTACCGTGTGGAAGATACCGGGATTACCCATGTCAGTTTTGTCATCAAACAAAAGAATAATCTTTCCGTCGTCTACGCTACCGACTACGGTATTAGCCTCAATGAAACCAAACTGGAAAACATTAGGGTAAGGGATGAAGGAATGCAGATTACTCCCGACGTGATCAAGACTCTAAATCAAACCTCTATCTCCTTTCCCTTTGCAAACAAGATAGTGGGCAAAGACAAAACCCACACCTTTACCATCGATTACGATACCCCCGACATCGCGACCAAGCATGGTAGCACCTGGCAAATTGATATTCCTAGGCTTGAGCCAGATGAAAATGTCGCCGACCAAATAATTATCTTAACTGTTCCGAAAGGTTTTTCTACTCCCGCGTACATAGATCCCAAGCCGGATGTGATCAACGAGAACACGTACTACTTTAGTGGAAAAAAAATCAGCAACAAACCCATTAGTGCTATCTTTGGCAAGACCCAATATTACCAAGGCAAAATCGTTTATCACCTGACCAACAGCACTAACGAAAAAATCAAAACTGAAATTGCCTTGCCCCCGGACACCGCCTATCAGACAATCTTCTACCAAAAACTTCTACCCAAACCCGAAGAAATTTACACCGACAAGGACCGTAACATTATGGCAAAATACCTCCTCGGTCCCAAAGAAAACCTGGATGTGACTCTGGATATAGTTTTCAAGCTAGACTTCCTTCCTCGCCCAACTCTGATCCAGCCACTAGACACTTATCTTTCTCCAAGCAATATCTGGAACTACAATAATAGCGTCTTTTCTACTGCAGAAATAAAAAATTTAACCACCCCCAAATCTATTTATGACTTTGTGGTGGACAAGCTGAAGTACGACTACGGCAAACTGAATCGGCAAAAGCCAGCCAGAACTCCGGCTGCCGAGTCCTTGATAAATAATTTGAGTGCTATCTGTACCGACTTTACCGATGTTTTTGTGGCTATAGCGAGAAAGGGTGGTATCTACTCCAGAGAATTGGAAGGCTTCGCTATTTCCGAAAATCCGGATCTCAAGCCCTTATCACTGACACAAGATGTTCTCCATGCCTGGCCAGAGTACTTTGATAAACAAAAATCGACCTGGATCCAGATAGACCCTACCTGGGCCAATACTACGAGAGGCATTGATTACTTTAACAAGCTAGACTTCAATCATCTTGTCTTTGCTATTCACGGTATAAATCCCGAATACCCCATTCCAGCCGGCGGGTACAAAAATGGCGAAAATTCCAAAAGTATTTCTATCGAGCCGATAGAGGAAATTAGCTTCCCCGCACCATCTTTTTCTCTTCAATTTATCAAACAGGAAAAAGACGAGCTTATTTTCCGTATCTCGAATCTTTCCGGTGTCTCATTTGCGGGCAGCGCTAAGTCAGTAGGCAACGACTATCTGGAAGCTACCGACCAAGTCTTAAATATCGCCCCCTTTTCGGAAGAATTTTTTCGAGCAAAAATACTTAGACAGCCCTTTATCAGCAAAAATGATCTGAAGGTTATAATTAATCTAAATGGAGAACCACACGAAACCACCGTTTCTATCGGCTCAGCCTCCGCTCAGACTTATCTTCTCGCCGGCATCGGCAGCTTTTTGGGACTCACTTCTCTCAGTGCCTGGGGTCTACATCTTCGAAGACAAAAACAAAAAACCTCTTTATATCGGTAAGTCCATCAGTCTCAAGTCCAGAATCAAGCAACACTTCGAAGGTTTCAAAGAGGGAACCACAAAAGCTCTCCAATTTTTCCCCCAGACTAAGACGCTCTACCTCAAACCGGTCAAGAACGATATTGAGGCCGTCATCACCGAAGCCAATCTCATCAAGCAGTACCAGCCAAGATATAACTCCATAATCAAGGACGATCGCTCTAATCTTTACATCATTTTTACCAATTCGCCTGATAGTAAAATCGCCGTTGTTCGGGCGACAGATATTGCCTCCCTCAATCTAGACAGTGTCCAAAGCCAGGTCTTTGGTCCATATTCTTCCGGAGCAGTTCCCAAAACTCTTATCAAACAACTCAGAAATATATTTGGCTACTGTCTGGCCCCTTTCAATGCCAGGCAACGGGCTTGTTTTAACTATCACTTGGGACATTGCCCGGGGACCTGCGTGGGTGCCATCACATCTGCCCAGTATACTGCTCATCTCGGACGGTTAAAAAAGTTTTTGTCAGGTCATTTTATCCTTTTGGACAAGTCACTTCATCGGGAAATAAAGACCGCCATCAAAAAACATAACTTCGAACTAGCCGAAGAAATCAAGAATCAAATCAACGGACTGCACTACATTCTGAGCACTCAAGACACTAGCCTGCTTCTCAAACTGTCCGATGCCACCGACCACCTCCAATACCAAATAGTCAAAAAACTTAAACATCCTTTTCTCACCCAAGCCCCGGTCAGAATAGAGTGTTTCGACTTAGCCCACCTACAAGGAGAAAACTATGTCGGTTCCATGTCTGTCTTTATCAAAGGAACCTCCTCTGTTGCCGACTATCGCCACTTCAACATTCGTTTACCCGATCGTTCTGACCCTTTCGCCATGAGACAAATTTTGGAGAGACGCTTTAATCACCCTGAGTGGGGGACACCAGACCTCATTGTTCTCGATGGTGGGATACCTCAGCTGTCCATCGTTAGCCCAGTCATCCCAGCTCACATTCCGGTCATTGCTTTGGCCAAGAAAAAAGAAACCGTCTACTTTTATGACGAAAACCGCAAGCCTGTTACACTGAGTCTCTCCCTGGAAGACCCTGTTCTAAATTTATTTAGAAATATTAGAGATGAGGCCCACCGTTTTGCGAACTCTTTTCACCGTCAACAGCGCCGAAAAGATTTAATATCATAACTCCACGATATATACTAAAGTCATCGCTATAACAGTACATTGTCATCCCTGGCTTGACCAGGGATCCATCAAATAGGTACAATTTTGTATTTTCTGAATGGATTCCTGCCTACGCAGGAATGACGTCAAGTTCATTGTCATTCCCGACCTGATCGGGAATCTATATAGATTAAATCAACAAAATGAAAATCCTCCTTCGTCATATCCTCATCAATCTCCTGGTCATCTATCTTGCAGATCTCACCTACCCTGGCTTTTCCATCCTTCACGACACCAAAACTCTCCTTTCCGCGGCCGTGATTTGGCTTTTACTCAACAAGATCGTCAAGCCCATTATCAAGCTTCTTCTCTTACCCATCAATCTCATTACTCTCAATCTTTTTTCTTGGGTCATCAGTCTAATTACGCTATTTTTACTCCAGTCCATCGTCGGCGGAATTACTATCTCAGCCTATGGCTTTCCGGGCCTCAGTGCAGGTGGCTTCGTCATACCGGCTGCGAACATCAATATATTTTTATCCTACGTTATTACTTCTTGTCTCCTTAATCTCCTTCACAGTTTTATCATGTGGTTAATTCGTAAGGATCAGGAATAGGGGATATAATCAAACCATGCAACTAACTCTGGTACTCCAAATCATCGTTTCTTTGATCCTGATTATTCTCGTCACCCTCCAATCAAAAGATAGCTCACTCGGAGCCAGTTTTTCTTCAGCCACTCAGTCAGGTTTTCACACCAAGAGAGGACCGGAAAAAATGATCTATTTGGCCACCGTGGCTTGCTCGATCGTATTCCTAGTACTCTCCTTCCTTAATATCGCCGTTTGGAAATGACTAATCCGTTTCGTGAAAAAATTTGGTTTGTCAAAGGGTTCATCAAAAAATACTCCATCCAGATTATTTTCAGTTTAATAACCACGGTATTAATTGCCTTTTTAGGCACGTTTATTTTGTCTAAGCTCCCCGAGCGCAAGATTATCTACCGTATTGGTATCATCGGCCAGTTTGGCTCCGGACAGCTCCCGCCGTACATTATAAATTTTCTCAAAGCGGGTCTCGTGACACTCGATAGTAAGCACGAACCACAGCCGGGCTTAGCCGAGAGGTGGGATATCAGCGCCGACGGTAAAATCTATACTTTTTATCTACGCCCTGATCTCAAATGGAACGACGGTACACCGGTCAAAGCCACCGATATCAAAATTTCGATCCCCAATATATCCATTGAAACTGTCGATCCAAACATTATTCGTTTCAGGATTCCGACCAAGTTTTCCCCGTTCCTCTCACTGCTAAATATTCCGCTTTTAAACACTAAGGGCAAAATCATCGGCAGCCACGACATTCGTTTGAAACAAAAAACCTCAGGGGTCATCTCTCAAATAACTATTACAAATAACGAAAAAATCTTAATTTTTAATGTTTTCCAGACACCCAAACAAGCCATTACCTCGTATAAACTAGGCCAAATAGACTTGGTCCTCGCTCTTCCCTCAGAGTACGAAGCAGATATTAAAAATTTTGGCAAAATTGACAAACAAATCGATCTAAACCGGGTCGCCATGCTAATTTTTAGCCAGCAAGATCCAAACTTAAAAGATAAATCGGTGAGACAAGGCATTGCCTACGCTCTAAAGGACAAGACACTTGGCCAGACCGAGGCCATCACCACTATCAGCCCGGTTTCCTGGGCCTTCAATCCGCTAGTCAAAACTTACCCTTACAATCCTCAGAGAACCAAGGAGCTCATCAAGTCACCAGTCACCCTCGAACTGGCTACCACCCCGGAACTCCTTTCTGTCGCCGAAAATATCCGTGCCCAATTAAATTCGGACCAGATTACCATCAGTACCAAGGTAATCACTTCCACTCCGGAACAGTTTCAGCTACTTCTCACTCCTTACAATATTCCTTCCGACCCGGATCAGTACCGCGACTGGCACTCTACTCAAGTAACCAATATTGGACGTGGCTCCGACGAAAAAATCGACAAACTTCTGGAAGACGGCCGGGTGACTCTAGACCAAAAGGAAAGAAAGCGTATCTACTTTGATTTTCAAAAGACTTTTGCTGAAGAACTTCCCGGACTCGTTCTCTATCACCCTGCCACCTTCAATCTGGCCCGTAAAGACGTCTATCTCAAAATCATCAATACCGGGAACTGACGTACTCGTCATCCCGGACCTGATCCGGGATCCAGCCAAATTCTCTTTGTGGGCGGGGGGGGACTTGCCTTCAGTCCACTGCTTCGCCGTGGCTTCAGGACCTGGCTCAGCCCGCACACGTGCCGGCTTCCGCCTGTTCAAGTCTCCCTTGTTTACAACAAAAAGTTCTGCCACAAGGGCAAAACTTTTCATTGTGGGCGGGGGGGGACTTGAACCCCCATGAGTTGCCTCGCAGCGTTCTGAACACTGTGCGTCTACCATTTCGCCACCCGCCCAACAGCTCTGATTATACAAGTTCACTTCTGGCTTGTGGTAGAATTTCATATCTAAAAATAATGGAGGTGTTCCTTGAGATTAAGCTATGATCCCATCATATACGGCATTTTAAAAGAAAAGTACGTATTTTCCGTAGCAATGATGCATACAGTGTCTACCAGTCAGCATGATGCTAGGAAACTGGCGAAGATTTTCAAAAAAGGTGACGTGGGTTATTGTGAGATCAGACGCATTATAAACAAAAATCGCTTGCGCCTTCGCCAAATGAACAAGGATATCAATCGTTATTATGATTTTTGCGATAGATATCCCGAACTGCGTCGCTTTGGTCATCCTTAGCTAAATTGCTCCGATAATATCGGAGCTTTTTGTTATAATTGAGGCACAAGCCAAGCTAGCCAAGATGGTCACGGCGCGTGTCTGAAAAACACGAAATTGAGGTTCGAGTCCTCAGCTTGGCACATATTTTGATAAAATACTTCTATTCGCGGGAATAGCTCAGTTGGCTAGAGCGCCTCCTTGCCAAGGAGGAGGTCGAGGGTTCGAATCCCTTTTCCCGCTCACCTTTTTGTAAATAGATAAAATATGCCGAGGTGGCGAAATGGTAGACGCACTACCTTGAGGTGGTAGCGGGAGCAATCCTGTGGAGGTTCAAGTCCTCTCCTCGGCACATGCTTCGATGGACTCTTAGCTCAGTTGGTTAGAGCGCCTCGTTTACATCGAGGAGGTCGCAGGTTCGATTCCTGCAGGGTCCACAAAAGTCCCGCCCTCGTGGTGGGACGTTTGTGTATCAAAGACCCAAAGGAATCGAAAGTCGGAGCCAAACCCGTAACGGTTTTGGCGAGACAGGTCCCGAACGAAAGTGAGGGGATTCCCTGCAGGGTCCACAACCGATAATCTTATGTTACGGTCAAAAATGCTATAATCAGGACTGAAAGCAAATTTAAATTTTGGAGGAACTAATGAAAAAGAGATTAGAGAAAATAATGCCTTGGGTTGCTGGGATATTTATACTCACGTTTTGTTGTCTCGCATCATACTTCATTGCCTCGGGCCTCTGGAAAGGCCTCGTGGCTACAGTCAGTTCTATTATCGCCCAGGGACCAGCCGCCATTATCTCAGCAATCCTCACAGGATTAGTCTCATGGTACTGTTTAATCCCGCTGGGTGCTTTCATAATATTTATTCTGATTGTGATTTTTGTCACCAACTACTAAGCAGCCGATTCTAGTTAGGCTTTACTCCGGGCTCACCCCCGGAGTTTTTTTGTTGATATAATTATTCTTCCATGGCCTCCACCCAGCTAGACTTCGAAAAGTTTCTCGTCACGGAATACTTCAAACACGGCTCCATCAACAAAGTTTATTCCACGCATCACTATAATCTCCCTATTTCTTTCGCGGGGTACCACAGGGTACTTACCAAATTCGGAGTCATAAAGTCCGCCGGTCCCAATAGCCATCTTTCAGAATCGCTTCGAATTCTGGCCAAGCTCGCTACTTACAAAATTCCTCTTGAGAAGGCATATCATCAGTACGCACCCAGTAGTATCAAAGTTTCAACGAACACCCTTCACCGGATACTTCACTACATCCGTCTCGGTCTCACCAGAAGACAGGGGACCGCTCTTTTGATTACTCAAGTCGGGAAGCCGGACGCTTTTTTAACCGGCGTCGAGACCCATCGTCCCAATTCTGCTTTGGGACAAAGGGGGGACCTGGCTTTACCCATGGGTCATTCTAAGACCGGTGAAGACCCAAAAGACGCTATCGCCCGGGTCCTTCAGCAGGAAGTTTTTACCGACCTAGTCACAAACTCCATGTTTCCTTGGGAAATAATTCCCAGCCACCCCAAACCAGTTCTCTTTATAAATATCGCTGATATCAAAGTGGCCGTCTACCACCTCGAGTTACTGGACATTTTTCAGTTTTCCAGCTTCAAACTAAGCCAACTTCAATACCGAGACTTGAAGGAAATATCCTGTCACCCTCTCCGTCCCGGCATAGAAGAAATATGTCAAAAGTATCTCACTCAAGGGTTTGACCTTAAAAGTCCTGTCATACCTGAATTTATTTCCAGTTTAAATCTCGCCTTAGCAAAGGTTAAAACTCAATAAAAAGGGGAGTCTTTTAGACTCCCAATTTTCCTACTTCCGATCCAAAAAATGGATATCGTTCCACTTTCTAATGTCATCATTTCTGGCCATAACTGCCGGTGTCGACAGCATTACGAATACAAAGAAAAGCACCAATCCCCAAAACGAATTCGCACCAAAGGCAATGGCTCCAACTGTCATCAGAACCGCTATCCAAAAACCTCGAACCAAGTTCTTCACGTTGTAATAGGCGAACAATTCTTTCATCAAAGAACTCCTTCTTTTTAGGATAGGCAAATTATATCACCTCTTGCAATTTGGTAGTGTATGATGTACACTATTAATGTACTAAGCACCCTAAAAAGGAGAAAATATGGCCGTCAAACCTATTACCCCTGCTGAAGTAGTATCTCTCAAAGCAAGTCTCTTTCCTGATGCGGTATTAGAAGCCTTCAATGAGTTAATTGCCGAGAACTTTGCCGGTGGAGTCGCAAGCTTCACCGAAAAAAAGGTGGTCGCGCGCATCTTCAAAAAAGGCATCTCGTCTAGCCAAGCTTACGCAAATCACTGGCTGGATGTCGAAGATATCTATCGGAAAAACGGCTGGAGAGTAGAGTACGACAAACCCGGATTTAACGAAGGCTACGACGCCACCTTTACTTTTTCCCTCAAGAAAAAGTCCTAAATCCTTTTTTAAACCAGACGGAGAAAACTCTCCGTCTTTTACCAAAATCAACTCGTTCTCCTTTTGTTGCCGAGCTAGGATTCCCTCGAGTAGCTACGCTCTCTCGGACCTGTCTC